>NZ_JBNUPK010000002.1:0-297426 GCF_050409465.1 Facklamia sp. P12950 | reverse complement strand
TTACGAAGATATTTTATAAAGCACCTATCAAAAAGGGAGGTGCTTTTTTGATGCCTAAAATTAAGGAGGTGATATATTGGCAAATAGAATAAAGAAAATAACGGTAGAAATCGGTGGAGATACGACCAAATTACAGGCTGCATTAAAATAAGTAAATATCTTTAACGATATGAATCCATCAACGTTGGTAAGTGTTTAAATTAATAATAAATACTTGAATCAGCTTTTGAAAGGAGAGTAACTTTGTCACAACAATTGACTTTAATAGAGTGGGTTGGTAATCTTAGTTTGAAAAAAATAATGAGGGGCTTAATCAATGAATAAAAAATTTTTAATAGCATCAATGGCCGTTTTGTCTGCATCCGTTTTTACTAGCACTGGACTTGCTAAAGGAATGGCACAAGACGAAAAGCGTACAGTAACGATTTATTCCAATACTTATTATGACGATGCGCGTACGGCTCGGCTTGTCGAATTAGCTGAAGCTGAAGGCTTTTACTTGGAAATGGTAACCGCTCCGGGGGGAGATACTTACAATCGGCTACTGGCTGAGGCAAACGATCCACAAGCGGATGTGATTATTGGGATGGATGAAGCCAACTGGTTAAATGTACAAGAGCAAGTTGATTTACATGCTTTTGAACCAGTTTGGGCCGAAAACGTACCCGAAGAAATTATCATCGGCAAGGGTGAATTTTATCCTTTTGCTGAAGCGTATATTTTTGGGATGTACAATCCTGAATTTATAAACCAAGAAGATGCTGTAAAAACATTGGAAGCGTTAGGCCAAGAAGAGGCGTTGAAGAATAAGTACCGTATTCCGTCGGATTTAGCAGGTTCAACCAACCAAAAAATTATTCTTTCCATGCTAATGCAATACCGCGATGATGAAGGAGAACTTGGAATTTCTGAAGAAGGGTGGCAAAAAGTTGCGGCTTATATCAATAATGGCTACCAAGCACGTGAAGGGGAAGACCAATGGGTGCTTTTCCAAGAAGGCACAACCCCTTATAACTACTATCATATTTCAGGGACTGCGCTTGCCTTAGAAGAGTACGATGGCTTAGCATTAGAGCCAATCGTTCCAACATACGGTATTTTTTCCATGACTGAACAAATCGGGATTTTAGATAAGGGAGAAGAGTATGATTATTCAGCGGCTGAAGATTTCGTAAACTGGTACGGCTCTGATGAAGTGCAAAAAGTTTTTGCTGAAGAATTTGGCTTCTTACCGGTGACGGAAGGTGGCCAAGAAGTGCTTTCCGAACCCCTAAAAGCATTATTAGATAAAATGGTCCGTATGGATGTTGACTGGGATTTCTACCGTCAGAATGTAGATAGTTGGGTAGAAAAATTAGAACTGGAATATATGCCATAAGATCATTCTCGCCAAGTCCTCATCCTCATTTCGAGGCTGAGGCTTTTTGTTTTCTTATTCAATAAAGGAGTGGGCTTATGCTTAAATTAGAATCAATCGAAATTCGTTATGGAGACTTTGCCGCGGTCAAGGGTGTTAATTTATCAATAAATAAAGGAGAATTTTTTACTTTATTGGGTCCTTCCGGTTGTGGAAAAACAACCACCCTTCGCGCCATTGCAGGCTTAACATTACCGAGTCATGGTAAAATTTTATTAAATGAACAAGACATAAGCTATCAACCAGCTGAAAAAAGAAATATCGGCATGGTGTTTCAATCCTACGCTTTATTTCCGACGATGACTGTCTTTGATAACATTGCTTATGGTTTAAAAGTAGCGAAGGTGAATCGTGAAGAAATTAAACAAAGAGTAGCCGAACAAGCGCAATTAGTCGACCTCGACACCACCCTTTTAACTAAAAATGTTTCCCAGTTATCAGGTGGACAGCAACAGCGTGTGGCGATAGCAAGAACGTTAGTTACTGAACCGGATTTAATTTTATTTGATGAACCCTTATCCAATTTGGATGCAAAATTACGCGAACAGTTGAGAGGGGAGCTGAAAGCTATCCAAGCGCGTACAAATCTTACAGCTGTTTATGTTACGCACGATCAACGCGAAGCTTTAGAATTATCAGACCGAATAGCTGTTTTTAATAAGGGGGAAATTCAGCAAGTGGGAACGCCAAGTGAAATTTATAATCGGTCAGAAACAGAATTTGTCTGTAATTTTGTCGGAGATGTCAATTTTCTTTCAGAAAATTTAGTAGAATGGCTGAACCGTCAAAGCGATTTCAAATTCGATCGATCGAAGCGTCATTATATTCGTCCAGAGAACTTGCATGTGAACAGATATCCTTCTGACAATTTAAGTTTTACGACGACCCTTACGAATAAAATCTTTCAAGGAGATGTTATTCTATACGAAGTTGAAGCGGGACCGTCAACACTTCGTTTTATGACGCTCAACCAAACATTGAACACCTTTCAGCCTGGCAATTCTGTGACCCTATCTTTAGATACAGCAAGCATTTTATCCTATGAAAAAGGTGAGAGCTAATGCCAAAAATATCTACTAAAAAGGTGACTCATTTATTCTTCTATACTTTTATCATTTGGCTAGTTATTACCTTTATTATTTATCCGATTAGTGTTGTTTTCACCAATAGTTTACTAGTGGGTGGCAACCTTGATTTTTCTTCAATTGAGAAAGTGTTAACGTCCAATCGCGCCATGCAATCGATAAAAAATTCCTTTGTTTTAGCTGTTTCTTTGGCTGTATCAGTGAATTTCTTAGGCGTGTTTTTAGTTCTAGTCACGGATTATTTTGAGATAAGCGGGGCAAGATTCTTGAAGATGGGCTACATGACCACCCTGTTAATGGGTGGAATTGTCATGAACTTTGGCTATCTACTTGTTTATGGAAAGAATGGGTTTTTGACCAAGTTATTAATGGAGGTCTTGCCCAATTTAGATCCTTATTGGTTTGAAGGATTTGGAGCTGTTTTCTTTGTAATGACTTTCGGCACCACTCATATTTATATGCTTTTCTTATCGTCTGCTATCCGATCGGTTGATTTTAACTTGATTGAAGCAGCCAAGTTGATGGGATCAAGCCCTAGTTATATTTTGAAAACGGTTGTTTTACCAACACTTAAGCCGGTAATTATAACGCTGACTATTATGACCTTCCAAACAGGCTTGGCAGCTTTTTCGGCACCAGTTATGGTAGGAGGGAAGACGTTTCAGACGATTAGTCCATTAATTTTAACCTTTGCTAATCGGCCTGCTTCTAGGGACTTAGCGTCCATTCTATCGATTTTTCTAGGCTTCACCCAAATTTTTTTACTATATAGTATGACTCGTAACGAACACCGCCTGCGTTACTTATCTCTGTCAAAGACGCAAGCTCGTTTGCAAAAGCAAAAAATTCAGTCGCCTATCTGGAATGCAGTAATTCATGTGCTAGCTTATCTTATATTGATAATTTATTCCTTACCGCTCGTGGCTTTAATCATCGCTTCTTTTTCAAAGTCTCAAGCCCTACGATCTGCTAATCTTTCACTTGGTCAGTTAACTTTAGATAATTATGTCAAGGTTTTTTCACTGAGTGACAACCTTCAACCCATTGTGACCTCCATTTTTTATTCATTAATTGCTGCACTGGCAGCCGTTTTTCTAATGGCTATTGTTGCTCGCAAGCTTCACCGTGGGCAGCTAAAATTTTTCACGCCTCTTTTAGAATACGTCTTTTATATTCCTTGGTTGATTCCAGGGATACTGTTGGTAGTGGGGTATCTGATGGCTTATGATCGGCCTTCCTTTTTATTAGGAGGACATTCAGTAATCGGATCTTGGTGGATTTTACCCATAACTTATATGGTAGTTTCCCTTCCTAATTCCTTGAGGTATTTGAAGGCAGCTTATTATGGATTGGATAATCAGTTAGAAGATGCTTCGGTCCTATTAGGAGCTTCATCAGGGTACACCTTTAGAAAGATTGTGTTACCAGTTATCCTACCGACTATCCTAGCACTTATAGCCATTCATTTTAATCGGCTAGTCGATGATTTTGATCTCTCAGTCTTTTTATATCAACCCTCCCAGCCTACTTTAGGTATTGTGATCCGTCGTAATGCGAACGCAGACACTAACAGTGACGCTCAAGCAATTAATGCGGTTTATTCCGTCTTTTTAATGGGGATAAAGGGACTCGCGTTGTATTTCATATATGGTCGGGGAAATCGCTTAGCTGAGGAAAGAAGAGGGAAATAAACCCTAAGGAATCGTCTGTTATTAAAATAAAAAAAAATAAGTAAAATAAAAACGCCACCTTCAAAAGAAAGCCCCTTTACAAATAAAAATAACCATTCTTTCTTTGTGAAGAGAGTGGAGAAATAAACGCAGTACAACTTATTCCATAGTGGCATAAACTGCATCACTTGAACCGTTAAAAGTAAAACGGTTATAATTTCTCTAACCGATAAGTTTGTGATAGTCGGTGCATTAAATTTTAAAGGAGATGATTGTATGAATTGTCCTCAATGTGGTAACGAAATGTTAAAAGGGAGTTTATTAGGAGATCGCTATGCGATTAAGTGGCAGCCCGACGATAAAAAATTAGTCGGTGGTATATTTGCTAGCGGAGGATTCGCTTTAAAGAGTAATGGTTCTTTCTTAAGTCGCCCTAAAGCAGAGGCTTTTGTTTGTGAAAACTGTGAATTATTAACCGTCGATCTAAAAACGCAACGTAAAAAATAATAAGCTCTTAAAATAGCTGGAAAGGCTTGAATTTTCAAGTCTTTTTTTATTAATCAGGGGAAAAATGTTTTAAGACCTCTTGTTAAATTCGCTTGCTTTCTTATTAGTTATTTTATTCGTGTACTTTCGTGAATCGATTCTTATTCATCGCTAACAGGGTTCGCGAGTGAGCAATTGTTCAATGGAACGTTTCAAGAGGTGTTTTCTTTTACTAATTCATTTGGTAGATAGTTCTTGTTGCTGGCTAATCAGTGTCGGATAATAGCTGTTTTAATTAAAAGGATGAAGGGAAACCGAAGTGATTAATTTTTAAGTATGGTTGAAGATAAGCATAATAATTAACTATTGAAGAGGAACATGCTATGCTAAAGATATAAAGCAATGGTGAGAAAAACCTTGCTTTAAAAGCAAAAAATAGGAGGAAATCGTATGGAGAAAAAGGTGTTTGATCTATTAAATAAAGTGGTTGCTACACAAGGTGTTTTCTATACTCGGCTGCATCAATTTCATTGGTATGTAAGCGGAACACGTTTTTTCACACTGCATGAAAAGTTTGAAGAATTGTATGATCAGGTGACAGCTGATATGGATGAGGTTGCTGAACGTTTATTAGCTATTGGTGGTCAGCCATATGCCACTTTAACAGAATTTATTGAACATTCTGTTATTAAAGAAAGTACTAGTGATCAAGCATTATCACAAGATCAAATGGTAGAAGCGATTGTCAACGATTATAGAACATTAATTGCTTTGTATGATGAAGGTATTCACTTAACCGATGAAGCAGAAGACTTTCCATCAAATGATATGCTCATTGCTTTAAAATCCGAGGCTGAAAAAACAATTTGGATGTTAAATGCTTACTTAGATAAAAGTGCTAATGAAAAATAGTCATAACATCTCCCTCCGTTATAAGAGGGAGTTTTTTTGTTCAGTGAATTCTTTTTAAGAAGATTGTTTAAGTTTATTGGCGTATTTTTCTATTTAAAGCTTAATAAAAGATTTAAAAAAGAAGTATTATCCATTTGGACAATACTTCTTTTCAAATGTTAATGAAAGTGTTTTACTTATTTTTTAACGATGAATCGCTCTTCTACTGGTTGGAACTCTTTAGGGCCAGCTGGTGAACCGATTTCGCCAAATGGCATTTGAGCGACTAATTCCCAGTCTCTAGAAATGCCATAAGTTTCATAAACTTTTTCATCAATCACACCATTATAGTGTTGTAAGGAAGCACCTAAATGTTTCTCAGCAAAAGCAGTCCATACATTAAATTGATGCATAGCATTAGTATGTTGAGCCCAAGTAGGGAATCCATCAGCAAAGATAGGGAATTGTTCTTGCAAACCTTTAACGACTGTCTTATCTTCGAAGAAGAGAACGGTTCCGTATGCATTTTTGAACATATCCATTTTTTGTTGTGTTCCTGTGAAATCAGCATCTCCCATCATCTCTTTTAAAGACTCTGTAGTTAAATCCCAAAGTTGTTTGTGGTTATCGTTTAATAGTAAAACGATACGTGTACTTTGTGAGTTGAAAGCTGAAGGTGTAAATTTAATTACATCTGCAATGATACTTTCAATTTCTGAGTCACTGATTGGTGATGCAGCCTTCAAATCGTAAATTGAGCGTCTTTTCTCAATCATGTCTAAAAAGTTTTCTTTTGGTTCTTTACTAAATAATCCCATTTATTTCACTCCTAAATCTAATTTGTAATTGCTCTAATCAGATACACTCAAAGCTTAGTTTTCGTATATCTCTATTTTTAAGTATACACTATTCTTAACAAATAGCAAGTATAAGTTTCAAATTTTTTCTAAAGTTACTAAAAGTTTTGATCGATTGGAGTTATTTGTTGCTATCTAATCAAGAGATGGCAGACATCTGTCTCTTAGTTGCTTTTTAATCCTTTGCAACAAACATCTAGTTGTGACTCTTGTAAAACTGAATTAGTATGAAAGAATATAATCCTTTATAATGAAAGGGTATACATACTCAATAAGTATGCATTTAGACCACTTATAACTTGATGAGATACAAAAAAGGAGATCATAAATCTATGTACCAAGTAATCAACCAATTGCAAGAGAGGAATTTTGCTAAGAAAATAAGTCAAAGTGAAAAAGTTGTACTGGATTATTTAGAGAATCATTTTGCATCAATTCCCAATCAAACCGTGTTAAAAATTGCCCAAGAGACTTATACCTCACAAGCGACAATAAACCGAACGTGTAAGTTGTTAGGCTTTAAAGGATTCAGTGAACTTAAATATGCGGTACAAGCAGACATCAATTTACAAAAACGTAAAGCACATTCAGGATTGACCACTACTGAAAGTGCTGTGGATCTGATTGACTTTGCAAGTTTGGCTGATTTAGCAGGGGCTATCTATACCCATCGCCACCACTTAATGCTCTTTGGTCTAGGGGCTTCCGGGGTCACCGCACGCTACATGGCAAGGCAGTTGATTTATTTAGGCATTCCGGTGGTGATTATTTCTGAAATCAAAATGTTGGAGCATTTTCACAATTATAGCCTATTAGTACTTTCATCTTCAGGTGAAACACAGCGCTGCTTGCAAGTTATTGAGAAAGCCAAAGCAAAAAAAATGACGGTCTTTGCGATAACCAAAAAGGATTCTTCAGTCATGAAGGCCAGTAAATTAAGCTTTTATCATGACGTTCAAGTGAATTTATTAGACGGTTTGTCAAGGGAACAGCAAGTGCATATGATTTTAATGGTCAATGAAACAATTAACTACCTCAAATCAAACTATTTGAAGTTAGTTAAATAAGCTCTTTAACAAAGTGGCCATTTGTGGATAATTATCCGTCCACTTGGAGCCATCCGTCTTATGTAAGCGCTATAATACAAAAGAAGTAAATTAAGAATATAAGAGAGGAGGAAGAATGAATCATTAGGTAGAAAAGAGACAGGGTTTCTACTGCAAGACACGACCGGTAATACTAGAAACTATAAAAGAGAGGATGTTGTCAATTGAAAAATTTTAGAAAGAATTTTCAAAGTTTTGGCAAATCTCTGTTATTCCCAATTAGTTTGCTTTCATTCATGGCAATCTTTCTGGGGCTATCAGCTGCTTTACAAAACGAAAATATAATCCGTTACGTGCCTTTTTTAGGGAAGGAGATTTTACAAAACATTTTTGGCATGATTCGTAAGTTATCCGCGTTACCATTTGGGTACTTACCTATTTTATTCGCTATGTCGATTCCATTAGGAATGGTTAGAAGAGATAAGGAAGTAGCCGTTTATTCAGGGGCAGTAGGATATATTGCCATGCTGATTGGGATGACGTATGTATTACAACTTCAAGGCTTAACTCCGGACACAACGTCAATTAATTATTTAATGGAAACAGAGGGCTTGTCTCAAGTCGATGCCACTTTACAGAATTCCTTATTTACTCGTACGCTAGGCCTCTTTGTATATAATACCAATGTTATCGGTGGTATTATTGCCGGTTTGATGGGTGTCTTCTTACATAATAAATACCGTAACACTGAATTACATCAATCCCTTACTTTCTATAGTGGGAAACGTTTTGTACCAATTGTCGTAGCCATCGTGATGGCGATAGTCGGTGCCTTGTTAACCATCGTATGGCCTTTGGTAAATCAACTTATTATTGCTTTAGGTGGACTTATCAGCGAAACGGGCTCTTTGGGAATCTTTTTATATGGAATGATCGAAAAACTGATGATTCCAACGGGATTGCACCATGTACTCAACCAGAGTTTCCGTTTCACCGCCTTGGGTGGGATTGAAAATATCAATGGTGAATCACTGGTCGGAGCCCTTCAAATTTATCTCTATCAATTAGACAACGGTCTTCCTTTTTCAACGGATGCAACAGCCTTCCTCGCTCAAGGTAAGATCTTGCAGATGGTATTCGGTATGCCGGCAGCTGTTTTAGCGATGTATCATATGGCTCTACCAGAAAAAAGAGACCGTTTATTGAAATTCTTTATTCCAGGTGTCACTGCGGTGATTTTAACTGGGATTACCGAACCGATTGAATTCTCATTTATCTTTATTTCACCAATCTTGTGGGTAGTGAATTCAATATTTGCAGGAATTGCCTTCTTAATTCCAGCCTTATTAGATGTGGCTATCGGAAATGTTCAAGGGGGAATCATCGATTGGTTCGTCTTTGGGGTACTGCAAGGTGCTGAAACGAAATGGTATATTTATCTCATTGCCGGACCCATCTTCTTCGCCGTTTATTATTTCACTTTCAAATATATTATCACCCGACTTAATATCATGACCTTAGGTCGTCAAGCCAGTGATTTTGTTGAAGAAGAAGTTGACGGTAATGCGGAGGTAGATATTACGGAAGCGAATCGTTTAACCGCGCAAAATATTGTCAATGGCTTAGGAGGCGTTGATAATATTACTGATGTTGATAATTGCATCAGTCGTTTACGTGTGGAAGTCAAAGACAGTTCGTTAATTGATGAAAGTTTACTTAACCGGACCCAACCCAATGGTATTATCAAACCAGATGACCATACCATCCATGTGGTTTACGGCGGAAGAATTACACAAATGCGTAACATCGTTGACGATTACATTTATAATCGTAAAGATCAAAAAATACAAAAGGAGACCGCAGAAAATGAAAAAAAATAATATAGTGGTTGTCGGTGGCGGATCTACTTGGACACCGGGTATTTTAAAAGCAATGACTAAACATCTGGATAAGTTTCCGATTAACAAATTGGTGCTTTATGATATTGATGAGAAACGGCAAGCAGTGATTGGGGAATTTGGCAAAATACTCTTTAGAGAAGAAGCACCAGAGGTAGACTTTAGCTATACGACAGATAAAAAAGAAGCGTATTCAAATGTGGATTTTGTCTTCTGTCAAATGCGGACAGGTGGCTACGATATGCGTGATCGCGATGAAAAAATTCCACTTCAACTCGGTGTCATTGGCCAAGAAACGTGTGGGCCGGGTGGATTTGCCTATGGTATGCGATCAATTAGAGATATGGAAGAAATGGTAAATGATGTGCGCCATTACAGTCCGGATGCATGGATCCTTAACTATACAAACCCAGCGGCAATTGTAGCTCTAGCATTAGATAAAATCTTCCCAGAAGAGGATAAAATTCTAAATATTTGTGATCAACCCGTCAACCTCTTACGTTCTTTCGGTAAGCTCTTAGACTACGATGCAGATAAATTTGAACCGGTTTATTTTGGTCTTAATCACTTTGGTTGGTTTACCCATCTTTACGATGAATTTGGTAAGGATCGCGCACCAGAACTAAAAGAAATGATTCTTAATGGGGGATTTCGACCAGTGGATGCTGAACAGCGTGACCAATCATGGTTGGATACCTATGCAATGGTGGAAGATATGTTGCGAGACTTCCCAGATTATCTACCCAACACCTATTTACAATATTACCTCTATCCAGATGCTAAATTAGCTAAACTAGATCCAAATTGGACTCGTAGTGATGAGGTGCGAAATGGGCGCGAGAAAAAAGTCTTTACTGAATGTCGTCGTATTATTAAGAATGGCACAGCAAAAGATTCAGATATCGTGCATAATGATGCGCACGGAGACATGATTGTTGAAGTCGCTGCTTCGATTGCCAACAATTTAAGGAAGACTTTTGTAGTTATAGTCCGTAACGAAGGAATTGTTGCGAACTTACCGGATGATTGCATGATTGAGGTCGCTGCTTCACTAGGAGTCAATGGTCCACGACCTTACGCAGTAGGAAAAGTAGGAACATTCTATAAAGGCATGATCGAAGGGCAACACGCCTTTGAACAATTAACGGTCGAAGCCTACCTTGAAGAATCTTATGATAAGGCCTTACAAGCACTTACTTTAAATCGTACGGTTGTCGATGCCAAAAAGGCGCGTCAAGTCTTGGATGCTTTGATTGAAGCCAACAAAGAATATTGGCTGACTTTAAAATAAAGAGGGATACGACGTAAGAGTTATGCTTACGTCGTTTTTCTAAATAAGGAGAAGGTGTTTAATGAAGATATTAGCAGCAATCGATTCCTTTAAAGGATCAATGACTAGTGAACAAGCCAATTTATGCGTTAAAGATGCTTTACCTAATCATTCAGTCACCTGCTTTCCAATCGCAGACGGCGGTGAGGGAACAGTGGATGCCTTTGTATCGGTATTAAAAGGGGAATATATTACACAAACCATCAAGGGTGTTGATGGTAAGGCATTTAATGGAAAATGGGGATGGATTGAGCAGGAAAAATTAGCCATTATAGAAGTAGCACAAGGAGCAGGTATTATTCATGCCGACCCTAAAAACTTAGACCCTACGCGCCATACTAGCTATGGGGTAGGACAACAACTGATACAAGCACTTGATTTTGGTGCTGAAAGGATTATTCTTGGTTTAGGTGGTAGTGCGACCGTTGACGGAGGAATGGGCTTACTTCAAGCGCTAGGCTTAAAATTTTTTGATAGCCACCAGCAAGAGTTGCCCATTTTACCTGTAGAGTTGAATCGAGTAGCAAGTATGGATCCGTCAGGTCTAGATCGACGGATGAAGCAGGTTGATTTAATACTTGCCTCTGATGTAAATAATCCCTTAATAGGTCCTAAAGGAGCAAGCTATGTCTTTGGGCCACAAAAAGGCTTAGCTACTAAAGACCTTCCTACTTATGATGCTTCGATGAAAAATTACGCCGACCTATTGTTAGAGGCCACAAAAAAAGACTATCGACATTTAGAAGGGGCTGGAGCAGCAGGAGGGATAGGTTTTGCCTTATCGACCTTTTTTGGAGCCAAATTTAGAAATGGGCTTTTCTTATTAGCTGAAAAAGGGAACCTTGACGCATTGATTAAAGAAGCCGATCTGATTATAACTGGTGAAGGTAGATTCGATGATCAGTCCCTCAGTGGTAAAGTACCTATTGGTATCAGTCGCTTGGCTAAAAAGTATCAGGTACCCGTCTTGTTATTTGCTGGACAGATTGATAGTCAACAAGTTGCCCTTCCTGAAGAAAACTTATTCGCCTTAATACCTATTGTTGATCGCCCTATGGAATTGGACCGAGCAATGGAATTGAGTCAACAACTGTTAACCAAAGCTGTGGAGAGGACGATCAATCTGATTGAGTTCGCTCAAAAAAATAAGCTGGTTTGCTTATAAAATGAAAGGTTTTAATAGAAAAAGACTGTCAAGAAGGATGTTCCTTTAAGGTTATTTTAAAAAAGTTGAAAGCGTTCTTGCAATTTTATATACTTAATTAGCGTTAGAAATTTAGTATGATTGTGTATTGCATGCGAATAACTCAGTTAAAAATATTTTTCTGGGGGAATGGGATGCTTTCTACAAAATTGTTTGTTGTTTTCTTAATATTTCTTTTAGTTTTAATGATGGTTGCGATTTATCAATGGTATAAAGAAAAAGATCCTTACAAGAGAACAATTAATAAGCGTATCAGTATTATTTTAATAATAATTAATTTACTCGCTTTTCTTCCTTTTATTGCATATTTGTTTCATAAATTCTAAAAGGAGACCTTATTAAAAAATAAAGGTCGTCTTATTAGGGCAAATGAATGTTAAATAATCTTAAAACAGATTTTTAATCTATGTTTGACCGTTGGGGGGCTCAAGAATTTGAGTCTTCTTAATAGGACGCAGGTATTGTCTAATAAAAAGATTTCAACTCAAATCATAAGTAATAGGTTAACCAACTCCATTGTTAGTGTTCGGTCAATAATAAAGAGTGTCATTCAATATCAAGGATCAGTTAGGGCACAAAATAATTAAAATTTAAACCATTAACTATACGTTTTGTTTGCACTCTGTGATATACTGTCTTAAAAAGGAGGTTGTTCAAATGATTCATTATACGTCAACAGATTTAGGGACCAATGTTTCAGAAGAAGAAGTGATTAATCAAATCAAACAAGCCACTAAACCTATTCGTTTCACCCATTGGGAAGGGATGGGTACTCCCATTCATAATCAAGAAATTTCGAAAGAAGAAGCCATTGAAATTATAAGAAATGAACACACAACATTGATTACTGAAAATGATAAAATCATTAATGTGCAGACCTTTGAGGCATATAATAGACCCTAATTCTTCAAATCAATGCAGTCGTTAATTGGAACGATTGATGCGACGGTTTAAACAATAAAAGTCTGGTGGTTTAAAAGTTAAATAAATAGGGCTGAGGATAAGACAACTTTATCTTCAGCCCTATTTATTTATCTTACATTAAGTTTTATATAATTCTAAGATTGTTTTCATTATTTTTCACAAAATTCTGGACTGGATTAAACGCTAGATGCTCAATTTTTATGGTCTGTAAGCATCCCTTTAGGGGGTTCAAACAGTCCTGTGCTAAACTATTACTAAAGAGAGATGGAATCTTTCCAGTACTAGAAAATAGAAGGAGTGTTTGATATGAAAGCCATTGTTATCAATCAATACGGCGATACCGATCAATTTGTAGAAGCCAATCTACCTCAACCGCAGCTTAAAGACAATCAAGTTTTAATTGAATTGCATGCCACATCCATCAACCGCTTTGATACCAAGGTGCGAAGAGGTGAGATGGCTGAAGTAATTTCTTTTGACTTTCCCATTATTTTAGGACTGGATGCTGCCGGAGTGGTAGTGGAGGTAGGTAAAGATGTTACTCAATTCAAAGTAGGGGATGAAGTCTTTGCCAACTCTGCTTTAAAGAGCGGAACTTACACCGAATATGTAGCCGTCAAAGAGAGTCTTGTTGCCCATAAACCTCAAAATATTGACTTTATGCAAGCAGCCGCTGTTCCAATGGTGGGTCTAACTGCTTGGCAAGCCATGGTGGAGTTTGGTCGAGTTAAAGAAGGTGACCACGTGCTGATTCATGCCGGTTCGGGTGGTGTAGGCAGCTTTGCTATTCAAATCGCTAAAAGTTTTGGTGCATATGTTTATTCAACAGCCAGTGGTAAGAATGAAGACATGCTTAAAAAGCTGGGCGTTGATCGCTTCATTAATTATAAAACCACTGATTTTGCTGAGGTGGCTAAAGACTTAGACTTAGTCTTAGATACCTTGGGTGGCGAAACACTAGCTAAAAGTTTGGCTCTCGTAAAGGACGGCGGACGAATTGTTTCTACCGTGGGTCAAGCCGACCAGGAAAAAGCTAAAGCAAGAAACATTACGGTTGAAGCTCTTGCGGCCAAATCGAATGGAAACCACTTAGCCAAACTAGCTGAGTTAATTGAAAAGGGCCAAGTTAAACCTTATATCGGGCATGAATTCCCATTGACGGCTCATGGCTTAAGTGAGGCTCATAAAATCAGTGAAAGCCACCATGCTAAGGGTAAAATAGTGATTGTCATTAAATAAGGCCAATAGCTTTCTTCAAATGGGAGAAGTACAGCTGACGTTGGCATCTCACTGTTTTTTGAGCAATGCTGATGGCAAATAAATATTTTATGAGCGTTGAAATAAAAAATAGCAATTTTGATTCAAAACACCTTAGCAAACTATCAAAAACAAACGCTATCAATCAGAGTTTTGTTGATTCTGCACAACTATCCGGACTTCGTTTCATGTAATTTATTGTTGTTTTATAAAAGTGTAAATGTTATACTTTATTTACTTTATAAAGCGCTTTAAAGTTAAAATTTTATTAGAAACGGAGAATACACATGAATGAAACAATGCAAATTGCCAATAGTTTGGTGATGTGGATTTTAGCGATTATTATTGTATCAACTGTAATCATTCAATCCTTTATTTTTTATCGTCTTGCAAAGAATCACGTTAAAAACACTAATTTATTAAGTAATGAAGAGGTAAAGAAATCATTTAAAATTGGAATTATAGGAACGATTGGTCCAGCTTTTGCTGTTTTTGCGGTAGCCATCGCCTTAATTTCTCGGATTGGAGGACCAATTACCTTCGCAAGAATAGGAATTATCGGATCGGCTGCTTTTGAAATTATTTCAGCTCAGATAGGTAGTGGGGGAACTGCTGGTACAGCAGAGTTTATGCCTAAGATGTTATCTGCTGCTGCTTGGGTTATGACTTTAGGAGGAGCAGGATGGCTGGTTGTGGTCTTCTTTGCTACTAAAAGAATAGATGGTATCCAAGAAAAAATGAAAAAAGCCAACCCTTTAACCATCGCTTACATGTCTGTCTTTGCACCTTTTATTATCTTTTTCACCCTAGGTTATAAAGAAGTCATCAATAAGGGAATTTTACAAGAAAACTCTTCGATTGCTCCTATGGCGGCATTAATTGCCGGAGGTTTAGCCACTGTTGCTATTAATAAAATCGTTGAAAAAGATCGTTCTAAAAAGTGGTTGAAGGAATGGTCTATGGGTTTTTCAGTTATTGCTGCAATGATTGTTGGAAGCATATTAAGTTAAGGAGAGAAAAATGGAAAATAATAAAAATTTATCAAGTAATTTTCAAAAGTCCATACATTTTTGGGGAAGGGTAACAATCGCAATTGCATTAATTTCAACTTTAATGATTCCCTCCTACTTAACCTTTGTATTAGGTCATTATCCTGACATTGCAGATATCATTTCTGGATTAATTTCGATTGTTGGGTTCGTGGGAGTTATTTGGTTCGTAGAGCCGATATCCTATTTCCCCACTCTTGGTCCAGCGGGTACTTATATGTCATTTTTATCTGGTAATATTGGGAATATGCGTATGCCAGTCATCGCTGCTACACAAGACGCTCTTGATTTAAAACCAGGATCTGAACAGGCTGAAGTAGCTGGGATATTTGCTATTATTTCTTCAACACTTACAAATCTTTTCATCTTGGGCATTGTCATGGTAGCTGGTCAAACGATTATCAATAGCTTACCACCTACCATCTTAGCTTCTTTTGATTTTGCCTTACCAGGAGTATTAGGAGCAATGATGATAACGTTAGGTTCCAAGGTTAAGAAAAATAATTTAATGGTTTTAGTCTTAATTGCTGTAGCAACTATGATTTTCATTAAATTCTCACCAAATTTTTTACCAGAAAGTATATATAAATTAATTTCATCAGCTGATGTAGGTATAGTCGCTTTATTAGGAATTGCTTATTCCTTGTATAGGGCCAAAAATGATGTAGAGTCAAACAATAAGGAATAAAAGATTTTAATTGACATTTTAATAATTAGTTAGATTTTAAGGAGGATAAATAATGAACTTTATTGAGAAAGCCAAAGAATTAGAAACTCAAATAATCGAAACGAGAAGATACTTACATCAGTATCCAGAATTAAGTGAACATGAGTTTGAGACTCAAAAGTATCTTATGAAGCGTTTGGAGGAGTTAGGGATACCTTATGAAAAGGTTGGTATAACTTCTTTGGTTGCCCATATTAAAGGTGGGAAGCCCGGTAAGACGGTTGCATTGCGTTCGGATATTGATGCCTTGCCTATTCTAGAACAATCGGGAGCTGAATACTCTTCTAAAGAAGATGGAAAAATGCACGCTTGTGGGCATGACGGTCATATGTCGATGCTATTAGGTGCTGCAAAAATGTTGACAGATATTAAAGAAGAATTACCAGGAGAAGTTCGCTTATTATTTCAAGAAGCGGAAGAAACCTTTACAGGAGCAAGAAGGGTTGTAGCTGATGGAGGAATGGAGGGTGTCGATGCGGTCTTTGGAATGCATGGTATGCCTATCGAAGTAGGAACATATGACATAACATCTGGTTATCGGATGGCAGGGTGCGATACAATCTACGTGAGCTTTGAAGGGGTTTCTGGACATGGATCCATGCCTCATAAAGCAAAAGATACGATTTTACCTGCTGCAGAGTTTGTGACTCAACTCAATGCAATGATCACTAAATTTGTGAATTCACAGTCTCCGATTGTGCTAACGGTAGGTAAATTTAACGGAGGAACTAAAGCAAACGTTATTTCTAAATATACTAAACTAGATATCTCTATGCGTTATTTACATGAAGAGACAAGAAAAATTATTCATAATAAGATTAAAGATTTGGCTGCTGGCTTAGAAAAAATCTATGATATTTCAATCAATGTTGAAATTGAAGAAAGTACAATTAGTTTGTATAATGATGAAAGAATCACTGAAATTGCTGCTAAAGCAGCTGAAAAAGTTTTTGGACCTGGAAAGAACGTTCACGGCCCAATCATGATGGGATCAGAAGACATGCCATATTACTTCCAAGAAGCACCTGGAGCTTATGCAATGATGGGTTATAGCAATGAAGAGAAAGATACAATTTATTTCCCTCACCATGAAAAATTCAATATTGATGAAGACTATTTGAAGTTTGGTGCAGCCCTACATGCGCAATTCGCATGGGATTTCTTACATATAAGCGAATAGTCTTTTGACTACTACTGAAAGTATGTTTTTAATTTAAGGATACTGATCTTTTTTGGCTCTATGTCAAATAGGGTGGATGGAAGAAAAAAACTTCCTTCCATCCTATTTATTATAGAGCCTCTTTTTTCTAATAAGCCTAATGGTTAGTAGACTTACTGACGATTAGGTTTTTTATTAATTAATTAGGCTATACACATATGTTATAAAACAATGATTATAAGCTAACAGATTTCGATTATAAGGGACTTCTAATTGATACTGAATAGAAGCGCATAATTGATAAACGCAATGACTATCATCAAATAATTAACTCTCTTCACTTGATAGATGCTTCTCGAACCGGCTTTCTTCAACCTAATGATAAAGAGCTAGCTGAAGCTTATTGTAATTCGGTATAATTACAGGTGGAGCTGACTTGTTCGCATATAAAATTTATGTTCCACAAGTTTACGTGCGATAGAAAGATTTTGTTGAACAGATAATAAAGCGTGAAGAAAAATGTTACACTTCTCTTCTAAAATTACGCTGCTTCAAATTTTTTGATTGTTTTATTAAAGGAGCTATTTCTATGAGAAACACTCAAACTTCAAAAAATTAAGCCGGCTGTTGGAAATGCTTTTAGGGCTAGTTATCCTTTTAAGCATTTGTTCTTCATTTCTTTGTCTATATTTACGAACATGATAACTATACAAGATAGGACTATTAATTAGAAAACACAGGCATTTTCTTCGCTAGAAAAGTTGGAAACCACGCTAATCACTAGCGCAGAGAGCGAACAACATCTAAGTAATTTGCTGAAGGAGCAGACGGCCTTACTCGTTTTAAGAGATAATTATGAAGGTTTTCTAAGGGTTGATTTTGAGGAAGGAGATAAAACTTTTACTGTTACTCTTACAGATGAAGATTTCAAAGCTTCAATTAATTTATTAGGGGCAGGCCATCCAGAAGTTTTGCCAGCATGGCAGAAGATGAAGAAAGAACTAAAAGCTGCTTATAATGAAATTGCCAAAGGGTTGGAAGGCGATTACCGCTTCAACTTGGTAAATCCAGCTGCTACAGACGAACAGGTCTGATCAATTTTAATTGTGTATGATATACCGATGAGACATACGAGTAGATAAACTTAAAAGATAAGTAACTTATGCCTTCAATTATTGAAGTTTTTTTAAATACTTAAAATAACTATCAATAAAAAGCGAATTTGATTGGGGTCTTGCTAAAACACAGACAAGATACAATAAGAGGGAATTTCTTAATAAAGATTATAAAAATATTGTGGAGCAGGATGGTTTTGGATCATTCTTCAAAGCATCCTGACCATCATGCAGTTGGAATCTAGCTTTCTATCGACTTCAGCTTATCAGCTGCTGTAGGGGCTGTCTTGAACTATCATTGTCACTATCAATACTATCACTTTGAATTTAGACGACAAGTGAGCCAATAGCTAAAAAGCTCGCCTGCTAGGGCGAGCTTTTGTGTGAGTAAACCTAGATTAGGCAGCTTCAAACTGACTATTATAGAGGTCGGCGTAGAATCCTTGTGCTTGAATTAATTGGTCATGGTTACCTTGTTCGATGATATTACCATCTTTTAGGACTAAGATTAAATCAGCATTACGAATAGTTGATAAGCGGTGGGCAATGATAAAGGAAGTTCGACCCTCAGTTAATTTATCCATGGCTTCTTGGATAAGCACTTCTGTTCGTGTATCTACTGAAGATGTTGCCTCATCTAGAATTAATAATGGCGCGTCCTTAATGAGCGCACGGGCAATGGTTAGTAATTGTTTTTGCCCAACTGATAGGGTAACTTTTTCATCTAAGATAGTGTCATAAGTATGGGGGAGTGTATTAATAAAATGGTCAATGCCGACAGCTTGACAAGCCGCAATCATTTCAGCTTCTCCCACATCTTTTTTATTAAAGAGTAAGTTTTCACGAATGCTTCCTTCAAATAGCCAAGTATCTTGTAAAACCATAGAGAAGTAATCATGAATTTCACTACGTTTCATTTTTTGGATATTTTTACCGTCTAGACGAATCTCACCCTTATCAATTTCATAAAAGCGCATTAATAAGTTCACAATTGTGGTTTTCCCCGCACCGGTTGGCCCAACAATGGCAATCTTTTTGCCTGGCTTGGCATAGGCAGAGAAGTCGTGAATAATCATTTCTTCAGGATCGTAGCCAAAATGAACATGGTCGAATTCAATTAAACCCTTAACGTCTTCTAATTGACGCGTCTTATGGTTTTCATCTTCTAATTCTGCTTCATTAAGAAAATCAAACACACGAGCCATAGCAGCGCGAGCCTGAGCTAAAGCTTGGCTGGATTGAGCCAACTGTTGAATCGGCCGAGAGAACATCCGAATATACATCATAAAGGCGACAATGACTCCAATCGTTATCTGACCTTCGATTACTAAGGCTGCACCGAAGATACACACCAATACATAACCAAAGTTACCAATAAAAATCATTAAAGGCATGGCAATACCTGAGAGAAATTGGGCTTTCCAAATGCTGCTTTCTAAATCTTCATTAATCGTCCGAAAGGTTTCCTTGGCGAATTCGATGGCATTATATGAACGTACAATAGCATGGCCAGTATACATTTCTTCTATATGGCCGTTAATGTCGGCTAAGTGGTTTTGTTGTTGCTTAAAAAAGCTTCTGGATTTTATCATTAGAAAAATAGTGATTCCAAAACCAACTACAACGGTTGCGATAGAAACAAAGGTCAAAGTAACATCTGTGCGAAACATCATAATAAGTGTTCCGATTAACATAGTGGTAGCAGAAACAAGGGTAGACATACTTTGGTTGAGTGTTTGTCCTAAAGTGTCTAAGTCATTGGTCACTCGTGACAGGGTATCGCCTTGCGAATGTTGGTCAAAATAATTAAGAGGCATGCGGTTGACCTTGTGACCAATCCCTTCACGCAAATTTTGCGTTAAACGTTGTGAGATAGTTGCCATGATAAAGGAAGCACCGTAGTTGGCAACAGCCCCCAAAGCAAACAACATAGCTAAATAAGTGGCTTGTTGACTGATCTTTTCTAAATTCATTTCATTCATCATGCCTTGAGCAATTAAGTCGGTAATTTGGCGAATTCGATCCGGTCCGATTACTGAAATATAAGAACCAGCTATTGAGAAAAGAAGAGCCAATGCAAAAATTAGACGGAAGCCCTTGCTATAGGTTCTTAAAGTAACAGTTTTATCTTTATTTTCCATTGTCAAGTTCCTCCTTGTTTAATTGTGAATAAGCGATTTCTTGATAGATTTTGTTGGATGTTAATAATTCTTGGTGGGTTCCTTTACCAACAATTCGTCCCTTTTCTATGACCATAATCAAATCAGCATCCATGATGGTTGAAATTCTTTGACCGACAATGACTTTAGTCATTTCTTTGGTTTTTTCAGCTAGAATGTGGCGCAATTTACGATCGGTTTGATAGTCAAGGGCTGAGAAGGAATCATCAAAGATAAGAATTTGCGGTTTTCGACCGATAGCTCGGGCGATGGCTAAACGTTGCTTTTGCCCACCTGAGAAGTTGGTACCGTCTTGAGCCACATAACTTTGTAATTGTTCTTCTTTTTCAGTGACGAAATCTTTTGCTTGGGCGATATCGATGGCCTCCCATATTTCGGCTTCACTGAGTGGGCTTTGGCTGGAATCGCCAAAAGCAATATTAGATTCAATGCTTCCTGAAAATAAGACAGACCTTTGGGGGACATAGCCAATAATTTCGTTTAGGCGTTCACGAGGATAGTCTTTGATCGAATTGCCATTAATCAAAATTTCTCCTTCAGTGGTATCGAATAAACGTGGAATCAAGTTGATCAAGGTGGATTTACCAGATCCAGTTGACCCGATAAAGGCGAGGGTTTGACCAGCTTTTGCTTCAAAGGATATATCCTCCAGTACAGGCTTAGAAGCACCTGGATAAGTAAAGCTAACATCTTGGAATACCAGCGACCCTTTATCTTTTTCTTGTGGGGCATTTTCTGGATAGATGAGACTCGATTTAGTATCTAGTACTTCACCGACTCTTTTAGCAGAAACCATGGTACGAGGCGTTATAATGAAGATCATAGTCATCATCATAAAACCAATCACTACTTGCATGGCATAAGATGAAAAGACAATCATATCTGAAAAAAGAACGATTTTTTCTTGAAAGGCAGCAGCTGCAATCAAATAGGCGCCTACCCAATAAACTCCTAAAGTCAAACCGTTAGAAACAAGCATCATTAGAGGGTTCATAAAACTCATTGTTCGGTAAATGACTAAGTTTAAACCGGTTAGTTCTTGGTTAGCGTCTGAGAATTTTTCGGTTTGATAGTCTTCCGCATTATAAGCACGAATTACGCGCATACCGGATAGGGTTTCTCGCATGATACGGTTCAAGCGGTCGGTTAAGCTTTGGACTAGCTTTTGTCTAGGTAAAACGATGGATAAGAGGATAATAATGGTTGTTAACATTAAGCCAACAGCAGTAAAGGTTACCCACATCCATTCCACATTTTTTGTAGAAATTTTACCAACAGCTAAAATAGCCATCATCGGTCCTCTAACAATAATTTGTAGGCCCATAGCCAAGAAGACTTGAATTTGAACGATGTCATTGGTTGTTCGCGTTAATAAGCTAGGAATGGAGAAATCTTGCAATTCTTTTGTTGAGTAATCCATAACAGAATCAAAAACGTCACGTCTCAATCCCGAGGCAAAACTAGCTGCCACTCGTGCTGATAGGAAGACAACTATCAGCGATAAGACGAGACCAATAATCGATAGACCAACCATCTTAGATCCTGGATGATAGAGATCTGAAACAGCTACTCCCGGATTTTGCAGTCTTTGTGTAATTTCTGACATATAGCCAGGTACTTGCAATTCAATCCAAACGCTAGCAATGATTAAGATAATAGCAGTTATCATCGTGGCTACTTGTTTAGCGGTTAGTCTTTTAAATATTTTAAGCATGAGTATCCTCCTTTTGATCCAATAATTTATTGGCTCTTATAATATTTTGGTCTATTCGCAGAAAAATTTTATGCAGGCAATTAATTTCTTCTTGTGAGATTCCATTCAGAAGGGTTTGTTTGATCATGATAATAAACGCTTCAATTTTACTCGATTTTTCAAGACCTAATTTTGTTAATTGTATGACTTTATGACGTTTATCTTCCGCATAGGGAAAAGTTTCAATAAAACCATTACGTTTCATCCGTTGAATTAAATGGCTGGCCACAGATTTAGAAATGTTTAAGTGGTCTTCAATATCCTTTTGAAAAACGTCTGAGTCTTGATGGCAGTATAGGTACATAATAGTGTGTCCTTGTGGACCGTCTAAATGTTGTATATCATAATCATTTGCATAACGCATTTTAAGTTGTTCGGCCTGGTGGATTGTATGTTTTAAATGATAGAGCATGGAAGTCTCCTTTCATATTAGTTACCATGAGAACTATTTTAAAGCAATCCTTTCCAATGTCAATCATTATGATCTGAAAGCTCTCTCTTTTTAAGATTTAATATTTCCTCCAAAAGCTTCATTCCGGCTTCTAATTCATTAAAATCAGCTCTAGCATATCCAACTACTAAACTAGCGGGTCTTCTTTTTTTATTTAATTCATAGTCTGCTAAAGGGGATAGAGCCATGCTGCTTTTTTTTGCTATCTCAACAATTTTACTTTCACTAAGAGTAGTAGCGTGAATTTCCAATAATAGGTGGAGCCCCGCGTTTGTACCAACAATTTTGAGATTATCGAAGTTTTTAGCCCATTCTTCTAATAATTGTCTTTTCTTAGCATATTTTCGTCGCATGCGGTTAACATGACGCGTAAAATGTCCACCAGCCATGAATTGTGCTAAGACATTTTGGGTCAATCGTGGAACGGGACAAGAAAAATAATAAGGGTATTCTTTAAATTTTTGTAAGAGCGAGTCTGGTAAAAGTATAAAAGATATTCTTAAAGCGGGACTAATTAATGATGAAAAAGACTGTAAGTAGATAACATGGTCATGTGAGTCGATCGCCTTTAAAGGGGGAATAGGCTTACCTTGATAGCGAAATTCACCATTGTATTCATCTTCAATTATCCATTTATCGTCTTGATTGGCCCACTCTAATAATTCTTGTTTGCGTCCGATTGTCATAATCGAGCCCGTCGGAAACTGGTAAGAGGGGGTAACATAGAGTAAGTCCATTTCTTTTTTATCAGTGGGACTAGGATTTGCACCTTCTTGATCTAATTCAATCGGTATCTGTTCAATTTGATTGGCTTTTAAAAAATCACCCCAACGATGAAAACCAGGATCTTCAACACCGATTTTAGCCTTACCAATCAATTTAACTAAGAGTAAAAGTAAGTTTTCAGTTGAGGAGCCAATAATAATGTGACTAGGAGAAGCCTTAATTCCTTTGGCATTCCATAAGTAGGTAGCAATCGTTTCACGTAAATGATGTTCACCGAGTTTAGAGCCTTTTTCAGTCAAATATCTTGCATCTTGATTGAGACACTCCATAGTAATTTTTTTCCAAGTGGCTACTGGAAATTCAGGATCCACTCCCTTGTAACGCCAATCAATAGCTGGCTGGCTTTCTGCTTCTATTTCACTTAGCTGCCATTGATTGGGTTCTTTTAAACTTAACTTTTGGCTGAGAACGAAATATCCCTTTCGCTGAATAGCTTCAATATAGCCTTCTGCAGCTAACTGATCCAAACTAGCTGTTATAGTATTAAGGCTGACCCCACGGTCTTTAGCCATTTGTCTTTTACTAGCTAGCTTTTCACCGGGATTTAATTGACCTTGTAGGATTCTTTGTTTGATTTCATTATATAATTGTAAGTATAACAATCTGGTACCCTCACATTCTTTTGTTTTGGTACTTTATATAGTACCAAAATCTTTTATCATATAGCTATAGAAGGGAATGATTTTATGTCTAAAGAAATTATTGATCCAAAAACTTTTGTCGGTGGCGTGATTATGGATGTTATGAATCCAGAGCAAGCTAAAATTGCTGAAGCGGCGGGTGCAGTGGCTGTTATGGCTCTAGAACGTATTCCAGCAGATATTCGTCAAGCAGGTGGCGTTAGCCGGATGTCCGATCCAGCCTTAATCAAGTCGATTCAAGAAGCTGTTTCTATCCCGGTTATGGCTAAAGTGCGTATTGGTCATTTTGTCGAAGCGCAAATCTTACAAGCTATTGACGTTGATTTTATTGATGAATCTGAAGTTTTATCACCAGCTGATAATGACCATCATATAAATAAGACAAATTTCCAAATACCTTTTGTATGTGGAGCTAGAAATATTGGCGAAGCTCTCCGTCGTATTCAAGAAGGAGCTTCCATGATTCGGACCAAAGGAGAAGCGGGAACAGGAGATGTGGTTCAAGCTGTGACCCATATGCGGTCGATCCAAGCGGGCATTAAACGTATTCAAGCCATGGATGAAGATGAACTATATGTCGAAGCCCGTGACTTAAAGGTACCTTATGATTTACTTAAAAAAGTGCATGAAACGGGTGAATTACCAGTAGTTAACTTTTCTGCTGGTGGGGTAGCGACTCCTGCCGATGCAGCTTTAATGATGCAATTAGGTGCTCAAGGGGTCTTTGTTGGGTCTGGTATTTTCAAATCAGGTAACCCTGAAAAAAGAGCCAAAGCAATTGTTCGAGCTGTTGAAAATTATCAAGATCCTAAAGTCATCGCCGAAGTGTCAGAAGATTTGGGTGAAGCCATGGTCGGCTTGAACCCAGATGAAGTCGAAGTGATTATGGCTAATCGCGGTAACTAATCGAAAAGATACATGCTTCAAAAAAGACAAGGTCTGCCATGGCAAACCTTGTCTTTTTGTTTTTAAAATGGAACTAGATTCTATTGTGTTTAATATCTTCGTTCTGATTGAAAGTAGAGAAGAGGCTAATAACGATTGACAGTAAAGCTGCGTACCAGAAGTTTTCAACTTGAATACCATCCAACATACTGTCTACTAATTGAATCATAAAAGCATTAATAGCAAGGTTGAAGAAACCAAAGGTCAGTAAATTAATGGCACAGCCTGCAAACTTTAATAAACGTCCTAGAGTTCCACTTACTAATCCCAATAAAATAGAAAAAATAATGACAGACAATAAACTAGTGACAACAATCCCAGGGATTATGTAACTTAAAACAAGAACCACTAAAGTTGTTGTTAAAATATTTTTCATTCAATCACTCCTTTTATAATATTATAGCAGAAATTATCGCTTCGAAATACTTCTAAATTCTTTTAAAGGGCTTACAATTATGCCATAATGAGAAAGTAAACAAATAATTAGGAGGTCATATAATGACATTTAACAAAATAGAAAGTCAAAACATTCCAGATATTCACTCGGTGGGACATTTATATGTCCATGAAGAAACGGGGGCTCAAGTTCTATATCTCGAAAATGAAGATAAGAATAAATCTTTCACCATTGGCTTTAAAACACCGCCATATAGTGACAATGGAATTACGCATATTATCGAACATTCAGTTCTCAATGGGTCTAAAAAATATCCGTCTAAAGAACCTTTCGTAGAGATTATCAAAGGATCGATGAATACCTTTGTAAACGCTATGACTTTTGCCGATAAAACCATTTATCCTGTCGCTTCAACGAATGACCAAGACTTTAGCAACTTGATGAGCGTTTATTTAGATGCCGTTTTCGAACCGAATTTCCGTCAAAATCCTCAAATTTTAGCGCAAGAGGGTTGGCATTATCATTTAGAAAAGGCTGAGGATGAGCTGATTTATAAAGGGGTCGTCTATAATGAAATGAAAGGGGCGATGGCTTCACCGGATGATCAAATGTATCATGCCATGAGTCAATCCTTATATCCAGACTCTATTTATCAATATGAATCAGGTGGTCTACCATCAGCTATTACAGATTTAACCCAAAAAGAATTTGTGGACTACCATCAAGAATATTACCATCCAAGCAATTCATTAACCGTTCTTTATGGTGACTTAGATATTAACCATGCTTTTGAGAGGTTAGAAGAATACTTTTCAGGAAAAGGCAAAACACCAGCTGTAGATTTAAAATTTAATATCCAAGAGCCAAGCCAAAAAGAAATAAATAAACACTATTCGATCACTGAAGGAGATGACCCAGCTGACAAAGACTATCTATGTTTAGCTTGGCATGTTTCGACTGCTGACAGATTACTAGAAGCCATGGCCTTTGAAATTTTGGAAGAAATTTTATTCGGTAATAACCAGTCTCCTTTGAAGAAAGCACTCCTTGATGCGGAAATAGGTGGCGACATCAGTGGAGGGCATGATTTACCTGGTTATACTGAAGTTTTTATGATTCTAGCTAAGTACTCGTCTGCTAATAAGATGGAGGACTTTAAAAAGGTTGTTAAAGAAACCTTAGCTAAATTGGTTGATGAAGGAATTGATCCAGCAATTATTCAAGCTTCCATTAATAAAATTAGCTTCCGTTTGAAAGAAAGAGTCATTTCAGAATCACGTCCTCGCGGCCTTTTTTATACCTTATCGGCTTACCAAACCTGGTTGTACGACTTTTCACCTTTTGACATTCTTTCCTTCTCTGAGAGGTTAACAGAATTGCGAAAGCTTGCCAAAGAGGGCTACTTTGAAAAATTAATTGAAGAAAAATTGTTAAACAATAACCACCGTGTGGCAATCACGCTTGAGGCAAGTCCAGGACTAAGTGATCAAAAAGAAGCCAAGCAAGATCAAGAACTACAAGCATACAAGTCTCAACTCTCTCAACAAGAGGTAGAAGATTTGGTAGCTTCCACTCAAGCCTTAATTGAACGTCAAGTATCGGTCGATAAGCCAGAAGATTTAGCTAAAATCCCTATGTTAACTAAGGAAGACTTAACAACAGAAACAGAAGAATTACCTTTGACAATTAATCCGCTTGAAAAGAGTCAAGGTAAGTTTTATCATGCAGACCAATTCACCTCAGGCATTGATTACTTATCGCTTTATTGGGATATTCGTGATCTTGAAGTCGAAGAATACTCACGCCTTTCATTATTAGCCAAGTTGATGTCAGGCCTTGCTACAAAAAACTATTCTTCTGATCAATTACAACGGCAAATGGATACCCACACCGGTGGCATCTTAGCCTCAGTAGATATCGTTCCCAAATTAGACGGTAGTATTCAAACCTATTTTGCCTTAAATGGAAAAGCACTGGAAGCTTCATCCGATCATTTGATCGACTTAATGCAAGAAATTATGACTTCGACCTTGATTGAAGATCAGCAAGAAATCTTACGCATCATCCAAGAATTAATTGCCGGTTTTGAAAACCGTATAAACTTTGGGGCTCATGTTTTAGCCCTTAAACGCGCACTGAGCCAGTATAAGCCAGCTCTTAAATTAGAACAAATGACTTCAGGCATTGATTTCTTTAATTATTTAAAAGAATGCCGTGACTTACTCAAAGAAGGAAAAGGCGATCGATTATTAGACCAATTAAAGACTAGCTATCAAAAAATTCTTAACTTTAACCGTCTAAACATTTTATATACCGGTAATCAAGAGCGAGCAAGTTTGGTTAAAAACAAGGTGCTTAAAGCGTTTAATCAGCTTCCATCAAAAGATTTAGGACCTTTGCAAACTTATCCAAGTGGCAAGAAACAAAATGAAGCCTTTGTCACCGCTCAAGATGTCAACTATGTTGGTCTTGCGGCTGATGCTAGTGACCACCTACAGTATTCAGGTGCTTCTAAGGTCCTGAGCAATGAATTGAATTTAGGCTATCTTTGGAATACCATTCGTGTACAAGGTGGAGCCTACGGTTCTGGTTATGGTCATGATCGGTTAGGTTCTTTATATATGATGTCCTATCGTGATCCTAATATCCGCCAATCAGTAGAAAGTTATTTAGCGATTCCTGCTTATGTGCGCCAATTAGAGCTTTCAGAAAGCGAGCTACTTAAGAATATCATTGGCAGTCTTTCACCATTAGAACGTCCTAAATCAGCACACGAAAAAGGAGTAGAAGCCTTCACCTTGCATTTAACTGGCTTAGATTATCGAATGATTAGTCAGTTAAAAGAAGAGATGATTGCAGTAACGAATGAGCAACTAAATGATTTAGCAGATGGATTAGAAAACGCACTTCAAGATTACACTTTAGCAGTTATTGGTAATAAGGCGAAAATTGAAAAAGATAAAGACTTATTCGATGTAATCTATGAATTATACTAAGCTATTTAACTGGTTCAAATTGAAAGAGAAAAAGCATCCTATTTTTTAGGGTGCTTTTTTATAAGGAGTATTAAACTAAGTTTTGTGGTTGATTTTCAAGATAACGATAGATGTTTTCAAAAGCGATTTGAGCTCTTAAATCCATCGCTTCATGGGTAAAGTAACCAACATGAGGAGACAGTAGGATGTTTGGTGCGGTTAGCAGCGGGTGGTCTTCACGAAGAGGTGCCTCGCTATCAAAGACATCAATTCCGGCTCCAGCAATCTCTCCATCCTTTAAGGCTTGGGCTAGGGCATCACTATCAATGATTGGACCGCGAGCGCAATTAATCAAAACGGCTGATTTTTTCATAGCTTGTAATTGATCTTTTCCAAAGAATTGCTGGGTTTCGCGGTTAAGTGGAAGGTGGATAGTGATGATATCACTCTTGGCTAGTAATTCTTCTAAGGAGGAGTAATCCATTCCCATATTGATTAATTCCTGATCACGACTGCGATTGAACCCCATTAAGTTAGCGCCAAAGGCCTTGAATAATTTAGCCGTTTCTTTACCAATTTTTCCAGTTCCAATAATTCCTACCGTCTTGCCTTTAATTTCAGAGCCTTGCCGAATACCAGGAAAGTCTTCGGTCATTCTTACTTCTTGGTCGCTAGCCTTGAGTTGACGGAATAAATTAAGCGTCATCCCTAGGACTAATTCAGCGACGGCTGTATTGGCATAGCCAGCGGCATTCGAAACTAAAATGTCGCGATCTTTGGCTTTGATTAAAGGAATATGGTCGACGCCAGTAAAAGCCACATTGATATATTTCACCTGATCTAGCTGGTCTAAAACTTCTTCAGGCAAAGGATTGTTAGCTAAGGTAAGAATATCTGCCCCTTGACTGCGTTCAATCAATTCTTCTGGATGGGTCGTTTTTTCAGGGTAATATTTAAATTCATGGCCTGCTTCTATTAAAGGTTTTGCCAGTTCTTCAATCCGTTCTTGGGGGACTTTTAAGTTTTCTAGAACAACAATTTTCATAAAAAAACCTCCTAATTAAATAGTAACTCTAATTATACGATACGCTATTGACAATTAATTGCAAATAAAATGAAATCAGTGTTTACAGATTATATGAAAAGGTATACAATAGATTCATTAAATTTAGAAAGGAGTTAAAACAATGAACACTATGAACTTATTTGTCTTTCATTTAATTATCACAAAAACTCCTTTCATAATAAATAGGAAGACTCACTAGCTAATTGATCTAGGAGTCTGTCATTATGCAAAAAGACACCTATTTAAGGAGCACCTTAAATAGGTGTCTTTTATGCTTACTTATTATGAAAGGATCTAGGAAGAAGGAGAGAGATGTTAGCAGCATTATATCAATTTATTAAGGAACATAAAATGGCTTATTTCATTGGCGGCCTACTAGCCATTTTATCAGGCTTATTAGCTATCGTTCCCAATTATATTATTCAATTATTCATTGATGCCATTGTCAAAAAATCTTTAGATTCAAAGACTTTAATTTTTTATTTAGCCGTTTTCTCAGTAGCGGCTGTATCAAATTATATCGTAGAGGCTTCTTGGTTGGTGATTCTTTTTGGTCGTTCATCACTTTTCACCAAGCAAGTCCGTCAAAAATTATTTCGCCGACTCACTTATTTAAAATTACCTTTTTATGAAAATTACCGCTCGGGTGATTTAATGACGCGGATGACTTCAGATATAGATCGTTTGGGGGAAACATTAGCTTATGGTTTTCTAATTATCATTTCAGATGGATCTTGGCTGATTTCAATTCTTTTAGTCATGTTTATTACTATTTCCTGGAAATTGACCTTAATATCAATTATTCCTTTAATTCTTTTTGGGGTGATCATTCATTTCCTAGGACAAGAAGCCGATAAACGCTATGAAGCCAGCCGCGATGCGGTAGCTAAATTGTCTAACGAAGTGCTTGAAACAGTTGATGGGGTACGCGTAATCCGTGCCTATGGAAAGAAAGACTTAGAGCAGGTGCGTTTTCAAGAAAGAACCAAAGATGTTGTCAAACAAACCAATGTGATGAACTTCTTATTTGGTTTTTTTGGACCTTCTGCTCGTATCTTTTCTGGCCTTTCCACAGGGATTGGTCTAGCCTTAGGGGCATACTACGTCAACCAAGGCCAATTATCAATTGGTCAATTGATTACCTTCCAAATTTATCTCGGTATGTTTAATGAAGTGATTTGGGGGATGTCTGATTTGATTGCGATCTATCAACAGGGTCAAGTTTCACACCGTAAGATTCAAGAAATCGAAGAGGCTGATGATCTCTTTGGCAAAGAAGGCGACCGATCGATTAGTCAGATTGAACAAATTGATTTCAAAGATTTTCAGTTTGCCTATCCTGATGATCAAGAGCCAGTTATTCAAGCCATCAATTTTTCTTTAAAGGCGGGTCAAACTTTAGGAATTGTTGGCAAAACCGGTTCAGGTAAGTCGACCTTAGTGCGACAACTCTTACGCCAGTATCCTGTTGAAGATCCTGAATCCTTAAAGATTAACGGCCATCCGATTGCTGATTATCATTTTGAACAATTAGCTAGTTTGATTGGTTATGTTCCTCAAGACCATGTGCTTTTCTCTCGCTCAGTCAAAGATAATATTCTTTTTGGAAAGTCTGATGCGACAGAAGCGGAGCTGAACGAGGCCATTGAAGCAGCTGATTTTACTAAGGATATGGCCCATATGAATAAGGGCTTAGAAACCTTAATCGGTGAAAAAGGGGTAGCCATTTCAGGTGGACAAAAACAAAGAATTGCGATTGCCCGTGCTTTAATTCGTAAGCCGGAGCTTTTAATTATGGATGACTCCTTGTCTGCAGTAGATGCTAAAACCGAAACGGCTATCATTAAAAATATTCAAGCAGCACGTCAAGATAAAACCAATATTATCATTACCCATCGTCTTTCAGCTGTTTCGCATGCAGACTTAGTTTTAGTCTTAGAAGATGGGCGCATTATTGAAAGAGGAAAACCTGAAGAACTATTAAAAACTAAAGGTTGGTATTACCAACAGTATCGTAATCAACTAATGGAGGAGGGCGAAAATGGAAACTTTTAAACGTTTATTATCCTATTTGAAGTATGCTAAATGGAAATTTTTATTAGGTGTTTTCTTCCTAATTGCTTCGGTCGGCCTTTCTGTTTATGCTCCTTTATTAGCTAAAGATTTAATTGATTATGCAGCCAATCAAGTCAGTAATAATCAAATCATTGAACAAGGCAAGGTAATTAGCTTCTTCATTCGCTATGTCTTGATTTTGGTTTCTTCGGCAGTCCTTTCTTACTCTGCATATATTTTAATGGCTTTTGTGGCCAATCAGTTGAGTAAAAAGGTGAGGGATCAAGCCCATCAGCATATGCAAACCCTACCGGTTTCATACTTTGATGATAAACCGGCTGGAAAAATTGCGGCTCGAATTGTCAATGACACGGAAGTTTTGCGTCAGTCCTTTTATCAAAACTTTTGTAACCGTATGTTGATTAACTTAATGACGGTCATTGGTATTTATGCCGCCTTACTCTACGTCAATTTAAAAATTGGTTTAGCCTTTCTTTTATTCATCCCACTTTTTATCGTTTGGCAAGTTATTTATATGCGTAAAATTGCGCCAGTCAATACTAAATGGCGTGAAAGTATCTCTGAATTAAACAGCAAAACGGCTGAGATTATTCAAGGGGTAACAATTGTTCAAGCCTTTGGACAAGAAGAAATGCTCAATGATGAATTTGAAGCAACCAATGAAGAATGGTATCAATCAAGACTCCAATCCCAAAAGATTGATTCTAGACTCTCTTGGTCCTTGGCTGATTTATTAAAAAATATGGGTATTTTATTGGTAGTGACCTATTTAGGAACTCAATACTTAGAGGGCATCTTAGGTATTTCTGTCGGTAAATTATATGTGTTAATTAATTATGTATCGCGCCTTTTTGATCCGATTACACAAATTGTGCGTTTAATGACTATGTTGCAACAATCTTTAGTTTCAGGCTCTAGGGTCTTTTCCTTGATGGATCACCCCAGTGAAAAAGATCAAGCAGCAGTCTTTGAAATGGGTGAGGGGCGTGTTAGCTTTCAAAATGTGAACTTTGCTTATAAAGGCGATCAAAAAGTCTTAAAAAATATTAATTTTGAAGTTGAACCTGGTCAGACAATTGGTTTAGTCGGTCATACCGGTTCAGGAAAATCTTCGATAATTAATTTAATTTTCCGTTTCTATGATCCACAAGATGGAACGATTTTGATTGACGGCCAGGATATTCAAGACTTTTCGCGTGAGAGTGTTCGAGCCGATATGGGCATCGTCCTACAAGAGCCCTACCTTTTCTCAGGAACCATTGCTAGTAATATCTCTATGAATGATCCGGAGATCAGCCAAGAAAAGATCATGCAGGCTATCGAACAAGTTGGGGCCAAAGAAATGATGGCTAAATTAGAAAAGGGGATCGATGAAGTAGTGGTTGAAAAAGGTCAATCCCTTTCTTCAGGGGAACGGCAGTTAATTTCCTTTGCGCGTACCCTGGCTGCTGATCCTAAGATTTTAATTTTAGACGAAGCAACTTCACATATTGACACTGAGACTGAAACGATCATTCAAGCAGCCATGAAAGTGCTACAAAAAGGTCGGACAACTTTTATCATTGCGCACCGCCTATCGACTATTCAGCATGCCGATCAAATTATTTTGATGGATAATGGCGAAATCAAAGAAAAAGGCAACCATCATGAATTGATGGCTTTAAATGGACAGTATGCCGAAATGTATCGGATGCAGGCTAAGGTTTCCTAGTTTCTAAATTCTCAAGCAAAAAACACCGGGTAAATGCCCCGGTGTTTTTATTGCTTAGGATTAATTTATAAAATGGCTGACTTATTTATCGTAGATAAAATGCTCAGTTTGATTAAAGGCGTTTAAACGAAATTGTCCGTCACGATATTCAACAATGGATAGGGAACAATTAGATAGGGGTTGTCCACTCTCGAAATCTGCTACTAAACCGTGAATTAGATTGCTAATGGCCATGCCATGGCTCATAATCAATATTTTTTGATTAGTTCCCGCATGCTTATTTAATAGAATTAAAAGTCCTGATTCAATCCGATCCCAAAATTCAACATAATTTTCAGCCCAATGTTCAGGGTCTAAATGTTTTACTAGCTTTAGAAATTTAGGCATTTCAATTGGTTTATCCATTTTTTTTACGTCAATACCACCGGCCAATAAATGCTCATCCACTGCATCATACAGATTGGAAGCAGGTTGACCTTCAAATGAACCAAAGAAGACTTCCCGTAATTCCTTCATTAATTGGATTTCGTAGTGGTCTTTGTGATGGTTTTCATCCAGAACATAGCGGAGAGTTTCTTGCGTTCTGTGTAAATCGCTGGAATAAACCGCATCAAAATGGATATCTGCAATGCCACGACCAGAAGCTCTTGCTTGCTCAATTCCTTTAGCAGTTAGGGGGGCATCGGACCAACCTTGCACTTGACCATTGTGATTAAATATCGTTTCACCGTGCCGCATAAAGTAAAAAGTAACACCGTTAGACATAAATTCCCTCCGTTCTTTATTCTCTTTAATTATAACCTTATTGCCAATTATTGTCTAAGCAATCCGATTGAATTTATCGATTTTGCTTAGACATTCAAGTGCAATTACTCAATGATTATGGTAATCTATAGAAGTTATAAGAAGGGAGAGTAGCCTAAATGGGGTTGTTAAATACCAAGTCTAAAGACCAAATCAAAAGCTTAGTTGTCAAAATAAAAAAGCAGCTTGATGGGCTTTCTTTTGGCTCATACGCGGCGGAAGTTTCTTACTTTATTCTCTTAGCCGTTGTTCCTATTCTCTTAGCCTTTTCCAACTTGATTGTGCTCTTACCTTATTCTTATGAAGAAGTCATTGTCTTTTTGAGAACTACTTTGCCTGGACAAGTGGCTAAGTCCTTAATCCCAATGATTCAACAGTACTATCAAACAGCTTCTACTAGCTGGGTGCCAATTGGTTTAGTCTTAGCCTTATGGCCTGCTTCCAATGTGTTTAATGCCTTGCAAAGAGTGCTCAATCAAATATATAGGGTAAAGAGTAAGAGACACTTTTTGATTCAACGCTTATTTGCCTATCTTTTTACCTTAGTCAGCGTCTTAGTTATTTTAGTTTCAACCTTTATTTTTACTTTCGGTGAGTATTTACTGACTTGGATTGACCAGTATTTAAGAAGTGATTTGAGCTTTTTGTTTACTTGGTTAAGAGGGGGAAGTTGGGGGTCTTTATTTTTCCTCTTTATTTTTCTAGTGATTGTTTATACCTATTTACCGCATCATCAATTAAAATATACTAAAGCTATTCCAGGATCCTTATTCTCTGTATTAACGTTTACTCTTTTAGGTAAATTATTTGGGACCATTATTCAATTTAATCAATCACTTAATAGTAACACTGCCTTGGGTGCAATTTTAGTCATCATGTTTTGGATTTATCTAAATTGTCTCATATTTTTTATCGGCGCTTTTATAAATGTTTTAACTTTAGATTTTAAGGCAGTTAATAAGAGACTTTAATGAAATGATCCGATCTATCAAATCCATCGATTAAGTCTTATCCTTAAGGAGGAAGAAATATTAATGCAAATAAATAGAAGAATTGCTAGTTATCAAGAAAATCGAATTGATTATGGCATTGTTTTAACTGTTTTGTTGTTATGTTTAGTGGGCTTAGCCGTTGTATATGCAACTACCGCAATGATTTCCAACCAAGGAATCGGGCCGACCTTACAACAAGCCTTGTGGTACGCCTTAGGTTCTCTGGTCGTTATTATCGTTATGCAGTTTGATAGTGAACAGTATTGGAAATTATCCATTTACTTTTACGGTATTGGTCTGTTTTTACTGGTGCTCGTCCTTTTTTTCCATGATCGCCAAACAGCAATCATGACGGGAGCTAAATCTTGGTTCAAATTAGGTTCTTTATCTTTTCAACCTTCAGAGTTGATGAAACCAGCCTTGATAGTTTATCTGTCACGATTGGTAACCGAACACAATAATCAAAATACTAATCGAACGATTCAAAGCGACTTTATCTTGATTGGTAAACTCTTATTGGCTTCCGCACCTGTATTAATATTAGTGCAAATGCAAAATGACTTGGGAACTAACTTGGTCATGCTGTCTATTATCGCTGGATTGATTCTTTTATCCGGTGTTTCATGGAAAATTTTATTTCCAGCTTTTTCAGTTGTTTTCATTGTTGGTGGGGGATTAATCTTACTGGCCGTCTTATTCCCAGATGCCTTACTGAAAATCGGCTTCCAACCTTATCAGTTAGGCCGGATCACTACTTGGTTAGAACCCTTCTCAGACACCAGAGGTGAATCTTACCAACTGGTTCAATCGATCTTAGCGATTGGATCTGGTCAACTCTATGGTAAGGGCTTTGGCATTTCCGAAGTGCCAGTTCCGGTTCGTGAATCAGACTTTATTTTTACGACTATTGGTGAAAATTTTGGTTTTTTTGGTGCGGCGATTATTCTGGTGATTTATTTTGTTTTGATTTATCAAATGGTTCAAACTTGTTTTGAGACTCAAAATGAGTATTATACTTATATTTCTGCAGGAGTTATTACCATGATTCTTTTCCACGTTCTAGAGAATGTGGGCATGACTATCGGTTTACTGCCAATTACGGGAGTACCATTACCCTTTATCTCTCAAGGGGGATCGGCCATACTGTCTAATATGGTCGGAGTGGGTCTGATACTCTCTATGCGTTACCATCACCGATCCTATATGTTCTCAGAAGCTGACCCTTATATGTACGGTGATCGTAAGCAATACTAAAACAAAAACGAATCCTATGCAGGATTCGTTTTTGTTTGATTAATTAAAAATTACTGCTTATTTTTAGCCCGTTCTACCAAATCTTTAAAGATAGCTCGACTGCTTTCTTGATGTTTGTAAGTGAGTTCAGGGTGCCATTGGACAGCTAAAATATCCACATTTGGATCAGTGGATTCAATGGCTTCAACCAGATGGTCACCTGACCAGGCAATGGCTTTTAAGTCTTTACCCAGCTCTTTAATGGCTTGATGGTGAAGACTGTTGACGTAATCACCAGTTCCCATCCAATTACTTAAACGTGAATTGGGATCAATTTTAACCCGGTGGGTCATACGGTTTAATTCTGATTTTTGCACGTGTTGAATAGCCCATTCTGGATACAAGCTGAGGTCTTGATAGAGGTTCCCACCTTGAAGAACATTAATTAATTGCATACCACGACAGATACCAAGGATTGGCTTGCCAGCTTGCATAAAATGTTTAATTAATTTTAATTCATGGTGGTCACGGTCGATATTTAAAGATCCTAATTTTAAATGAGGTTCTTCTTGATAAAAACGTGGATCCACATCTTGTCCACCAGTTAGGATCAGACCGTCTATACGGTCAATAATGGCTTCAATTGGATATTGGTTATTGATGGGTAGAACGAGTGGAATCCCTCCCGCTTCAATAATAGCTTCTACAAAAAAGTGAGGGGTGTAAGTAGCATCGAAGGCTGCATATCGAGGGTCGTTTTGAATGGGTGTAATACTACCAGTAATTGCGATGATTGGTTGCATAATAAATTCCTTTCTGCGACTATAATGATATTCCTATTATACAAGAAAGTGCCTGCAAGTTAAAAGGCTTTATAGCATACAAAGCATAAAATATTTGGTACACTAATGAGAGAGGATGAGGAGGGGCATTATGGACTTTCAAAAGGCAAAACAGGCTTTAGTTCAGGGTAAGATTGATAATGTTTACTGTCTTCAAGGCAGTGAAGTTTATCTTCAACAAAATTTTCGACAAGCTCTGGCTCAAAAAATTGAACATTTGGCCGGCGAACTAGACCTTTCTAGCTTTGACGCTAATGAAGTATCCATTGACACTGTTTTAGATGAAGCAGAAAGTTATTCGTTTTTTGTCGACCAACGCCTCATTATAGTGGACCAAGTAGATTTTCTAAACAGCCAAGCTCAACAAAAAATGACTGATGGTCAAACAAAGCGCTTGTTGGATTATTTGAAGGATCCTAACCCCGCTACTTGTATTCTTTTTATCGTCCCTCATGATCAAGTGGATAAAAGGCGAAAATTAACTAAGGCATTCCTGAAAGAGACGACTTATATTAATATTTCTCCTCTAGGAGAAGCGGCTGTTCAGTCCTTTATTCAAAGTTATATTCAAAGTGCTGATTTTGAGATGACTACAGAAGCTCAAAAGGCTTTGTTACAACGTGTAGATTATCAATTGAGTCAAGCAGTGGCCGAATTGGAGAAGTTGAAACAATTTGCTCAAAGTGGTCAAAAGGTTACCCTGGAAGTGGTAAATTCTTTAGTCACACGCAGCCTAGCTTCAGATGTCTTTGAATTGACCAATGCTATACTAGCCCGCAAGCTTGATCGCTCGATTCAAATTTATCAAGACTTAATATTAATGAAGCACGATCCCATTCAACTACATGCCTTAATCGTTTCGCAGTTTCGCTTATTTTTACAAGTTAAACTCTTACAAATGCAAGGAATAAAGCAAGATGAAATAGCTCAAACACTCTCTGTCCATCCTTATCGAGTGAAATTAGCCCTTCAAGCCAGTCGACCCATGCAAATAGGAGAACTTAGTCAGCTTTATTTACAACTCATTCAAGCCGATTACCAAATGAAAACCGGTTTGGGCAATAAGGATACGTCTTTCTATCTGATCCTGACCAAAATCATGCAACTTTAATTAAAGGAGGTTCCTATGCAAAAAATTCGCTTAGCCATCGCAGGTTTCGATCAAGTGGGTCAAGCTATTATGGAAGTTATGGATCAACACCAAGACTTAATTATCCAACATATCTTTAGCCGGCAAAGTAAGCAGGACTTCCCACAAGCCTTGCAGTCTTTGCCTATTCATCCCATGGAACAAGCACTTAACTTTAAAGAGTCTATTGATGTCTTGCTAGTCTGCAGGGGTACTACTGAGGATAATCCTGATAATCTAACGGAATATGCGGCTCATTTTAATTTAGTGGATACATATAATTTTTATGCTAAGCCAGCTCTTTTATTAAAATCGATCGATTCTATCAGTCAGGTTCACCATAAATTAGCCGTGATAGGTGTAGGGTGGAATCCTGGTATTTATACAATCAATCAATTATTGGCAGAAGCTGTGATGCCTCAAGCAACTAATTATCGTTTTATCGAAAATGAATGGAGTCAAAAAATGAGTGAAACACTGGCTGGCATAGAAGGAGTAGCCCAAGCAAGTGTATATATCAAAGCCTCTCCTCAAAGTATACAAGCCATTTTAAAAGGGGAAGGTGCTGATTTGCGTTTTTCTGACTATCAAGAAAGAGTGGCTTACCTAGTTTTGGAAGAGGGAGTGAATCCTGACAGGATTCATGATCAAGTACAGGCCTTACCTAATTATCTTTCTCAAGTTGAAAGGAATATAAATTTTGTTTCGAGTGATCAGATGACCAAGCTTTCAAAGGAAGCCAAAGCGGGTCGGCTGATTCGGACCCTTTCAGACAATCAAGAGCTTACTACTTATGATTTGAGCTTAAGTTTTAATCACCCTCGATTTAATCAAGCCCATTTACTGCTGGCCTATGCCAGAGCGGTTTACCGTTTAGCTAGTGAAGGAAAATCAGGAGCCTTAACACAATTAGATGTTCCAGTGTCTTATTTAAGCAAGCACAGTCGACAAGAACTACTTAATCAGTATCTATAAAATGAAGTTCAACATAAAAAGCATCCTTCTTAAAACCTTTCGATTAGGGTCTGTAACAAGATTTATCGGCTTGTTGTTAGGCCCCTAATCAAGCAAGGATTAACGAGGATGCTTGGTCTGATTAATCAGTAAAACAAAAAAGCTCCCAATGGAAGCTCAATTATTATTTAGCAGATGCAATTAATTTAGCTAAACGAGATTTATCACGTGCTGCTTTGTTGTGATGAATTAAGCCTTTAGTTGCGGCAGAGTCAATAGCTTTAACTGCGGCTTGGTATAATGCTTGAACATCACCTTCGCCCGTTTCAACTGCTACGCGAACTTTTTTCATTGCAGTTCTTAAAGCAGAAACTTGAGTGCGTTTACGGCTAGAAACTTTTTCAGTTTGACGTGTACGTTTTTTTGCTGATGCTGTATTGGCCATGAATGGTCACCTCTTTTCAATAAATCTAGTCTAAGTCTGAAAACTTAGTCAACAAGAAATATTATACAGAAGACAATGTCAACTTGCAATAAAAATAAGTCAGATTATTTAATAAGCATTGAACTTGTGAGACAAGCAAAAGTTGTGTAATTTATTAAGAGCAAAAGCATAAATGGAGGCGAGTTTTTGAAGAGTAATAAATTTAGGGTGGTATCACCTTATGAACCAGCTGGTGACCAACCCCAGGCAATTAAAGAGTTAGCGGCTGGTTTAAGAGCAGGAAAAAAAGAGCAGATTTTACTTGGGGCTACTGGTACGGGTAAAACATATACGGTGGCTAAGGTAATCGAAGAAGTCAATAAACCAACATTGGTCCTAGCTCATAATAAAACACTAGCCGGTCAATTATATTCCGAATTATTAGAATTTTTCCCTGATAATGCGGTCGAATATTTTGTCTCCTACTATGATTATTATCAGCCAGAAGCCTATGTGCCATCTTCTGATACCTATATCGAAAAGGAATCCAGTGTCAATGACGAAATTGATAAGTTGCGTCATTCGGCTTCTTCTTCTTTATTAGAAAGAGACGATGTGATAGTAGTCGCCTCAGTGTCGTGTATTTATGGTTTGGTTGATCCGGACATGTATCGTGAGCATGTACTTTCTTTACGTCAAGGTCAAGAAATTGCCCGTGACCAAGTGATGGCTCGTTTAGTCGACATGCAATTTGTTCGCAATGATATTGATTTTCAACGTGGAACCTTTAGAGCCCGTGGCGATGTCCTAGAAATCTTTTTAGCTTCAAGAGATAAAGAAGTCATTCGGATTGAGTTTTTCGGTGATGAAATCGACCGTATCCGTGAAGTAGATGTTTTAACAGGTGAAATCAAAAAGGATGTCGAACACTATCCCATTTATCCGGCTACCCACTTCGTAGCTAATCAAAAACAAACGCAAAGAGCAGTTGAAAGTATTCGTCAAGAATTAGAGGAAAGATTAGAAGTCTTACGCTCTGAGAATAAACTATTAGAAGCTCAGCGACTAGAGCAAAGAACTAACTATGATATTGAAATGTTATTGGAAATGGGCTATTGTTCAGGCATTGAAAACTATTCGCGCCATCTGGATGGGCGTGCACCAGGAGAGCCACCTTATACGCTATTAGATTTCTTTCCTGATGATTTTCTAATCGTTGCTGACGAATCCCACATTACCATGCCGCAGATTCGTGGGATGTATAATGGTGACCGGGCGCGTAAGGAGCAGTTGGTTGAATACGGCTTTCGTCTACCTTCAGCTGTGGATAATCGTCCACTTAAACTCAATGAGTTTGAAGACCATATTAATCAGATTATTTATATCTCAGCCACACCAGGCCCTTATGAATTAGAACATACCAACCATGAATATGTCGAACAAATTATTCGTCCAACAGGTCTTTTGGATCCTGTTATAGAGGTTCGACCGATTAAGGGACAAATTGATGATTTAGTTTCCGAAATTAGTTTAAGAGTGGAAAGAAATGAACGTGTCTTTGTAACGACTTTAACCAAAAAAATGTCTGAAGACTTAACCGATTATCTAAGGGAATTGGATATTAAGGTCAAATATCTGCATTCAGATATTGTGACTTTGGAGCGAACGGAAATCATCCGTGATCTCAGATTAGGTGTTTTTGACGTCTTAATCGGGATTAACTTATTAAGAGAGGGACTAGATGTCCCTGAGGTATCACTGGTGACGATTTTAGATGCGGACAAGGAAGGCTTTTTAAGGTCAGAACGTGCCTTGGTACAAACTATTGGTCGAGCCGCTCGAAACCAAAACGGTCGCGTAATTATGTATGCAGATCGCATCACTAATTCTATGCAAAAAGCGATTGATGAGACAGAAAGACGACGCCAAATTCAAATAGCTTATAATAAAGAGCATGGCATCACACCGACGACTATCAAAAAAGATATTCGCGACTTAATTCGTATCACTCACGATGTGGAAGCAGAAGATCGTCAAGAAAATGTCTTACTAGATTTCAAACAACTATCTCGGATGCAAAGAGAGGAAGAGCTGGAGCGTTTAACCATGTTGATGAAAGCTTATGCTAAAGAAATGAATTTTGAAAAAGCAGCCGAGACGCGTGATTTAATGATGGAGTTGAAAGCGCATTTCAAGATAAAATAAGTAATAAAAATCTAACATTGTAATTTTTAATGTATTCCCTTACAATATAAGGGAATTCAAAAACAGAGTAGGTTATTTACGTAAAGTGCTTCTAGATGGGATGTCGCTAGAAGACGAAGTGATTCTCACGCGATAGATAATCGCCTCCGCTGTTTTCATCTTGTGGAGGGCACTCTTTTGAAGAGTGCTCTTTTTTGAGTCAAACTATCTAAGTGGGGAGAGTAAAACATGCAAGCAAATCCAAAAAAACAGCCAGTCTTTCGCTTTAACCATCGTGAGATTAAGCATGGCGACCCGACCATTCTCTGTGGAATCGTCAATGTGACCCCAGATTCTTTTTCAGATGGAGGAAAATGGTTTGGTCTAGAAGTGGCCTGTAAGCGAGCGATGGAATTGATTAAGCAAGGTTGTCAAATGATTGATATCGGAGGAGAATCTACCCGTCCGGGGTCGACTTATGTGGCCGTAGAAGAAGAAATCCAACGTGTCGTCCCAGTTATCAAGGCCCTAAGAGCGCAATCTGATGTAATAATCTCAGTTGATACTTGGAAAGCTGAGGTTGCTCAAGCAGCGCTTGCAGCCGGAGCCGATATTATCAACGATATTACTGGACTTTTAGGTGACCCGCGCATGGCCTCAGTGATTGCACCAACTCAAGCTGGTGTCATTGTGATGGCTAATCCAGTAATTGTCCGTCCAGACCATCCTTCCGCCAAGGTCTTTCCGCAGTTTGGAGCAGAAGGCGTCTTTAGCAAAGCAGAATTGGACGCTTTTGCCAAAATGGACGCTGTTGAATTGATGGATAAGTATTTTGATAAGTCTTTAAAGTATGCGGCTGAAGCGGGTATCAAAAAAGACCGCATCGCACTTGACCCAGGAATCGGCTTTGGTTTAACTAAACGTGAGAACTACCAATTAATCCATCAAGCCAATCGGATTCACCAAAAAGGCTTTACCTGCTTCTTAGGGGTTTCTCGTAAACGCTTTATTCAAAACACCCTGCAAGAAGCTGGCTTTAATGTAGATGTTGAAACCGAAGAAGGATTCAAACAAAGAGACGAAGGCTCTGCTGCCTTATCCGCTATCGCTGCTTTTATGGGTATCGAAATGCTTAGGGTTCATGTGGGAAGCTCTCACCGGATTGCTTCGTTAATTGGTAACCACTTGCGCTTATCTGATGGCTTAGAGGATACAAATTTTGCTGCTTATCCACTTAAATAGGAGGAGTTATGTTTAAGATAAAATTAAATAACATGCGTTTTTATTCGCATATTGGCTATTTTCCTGAAGAGAAGAAATTAGGTCAAAATATCGCTGTTGATCTGACGGTGACCATGAAGGCCAGTCTCACGCGAGATGATTTAAATGAAACAGTCTCTTATGCGCATTTTTATGATCTAGTTGCTGAATATATAAAAAAAACACGGGTCGACTTGATTGAAACAGTTGCTTTTGACCTTTTAGATTTAATAAAACAATCCAATCCACAACTAATTAGTCAGGTCAAAGTCAATGTTCGCAAATTACAATTACCCATCGATGGTATTTTAGATTCTGCCGAAATTGAATTGGAGGGATAGAGGATGGCAACTGTTTATCTGAGTGTCGGATCTAACTTAGGAGATCGGATGGCTAATCTGCGAAAGGGGCAAGAGCTGTTAGCGACTCATCCACAAATTGAAGTCTTAAAAGCCTCGGCCTATTATCAGACTTCTCCAGTAGGAGGAGTCGTGCAAGATGACTTCATTAATCAAGCTCTCGCCATTGAAACAGACTTAGATCCTTATGACTTATTGGACTACCTTCATGAAATAGAAGCCAAGTTACTAAGAAAGCGATTGATCGTTTGGGGACCTAGAACTTTAGATATGGATATCTTATATTTTGGCCATCTAGAAAGTGAAGACCCTCAGCTAACTTTACCGCATCCCGAAATAATGAACCGTTTGTTTGTGTTAATTCCTTTAAAAGAAATTATTGACACCAATTTTTATGCTTATTGTCAAATTAATCAAGCCATTGAACATTTAGAAAAGACACAAGACCAAAGAATAGAAAGAGTGGTAGAAAATGAAAGAAATTAATTTGAATCGTATAGAAGAATTAGTTCGTGAGCTTTTAATCGAAATCGGAGAAGACCCAGATCGTGAGGGGCTCATTGAAACACCTAAACGTGTTGCCAAGTCGCTAAAGGAAATTACAGCTTCTACTCGCTTAGAAGAATTTACGGAAGGAAAAATGTTCCCAACCGATGCCAGTCCTAATCAACAAATGGTGGCAGTCAATAATATCCCTTTTTATTCTATGTGTGAACATCATATGTTACCCTTTTTTGGGAATGTTCATGTAGGCTATCTTCCACAAGATGGACAAATTATTGGCCTGTCAAAAATACCAAGATTGGTAAACTATGCTGCAAGAAAGTTAAATGTGCAAGAAAATATTACGCGTGAAGTCGCTGAGGTTTTGATGGAGATTACCCATGCTAAGGGAGTAGCTGTGGTGGTTGATGCCCGTCATATGTGTGTGGAAATGCGCGGGGTCCAAAAAGTCAACTCCATTACCCGTACCAATTATTATTTAGGCGCCTTTAATGAAGATGTTCAGTTGCGGAATGAATTTCTGCAGTCTTTACCTAAGGTGAACGCCTTATGATTAACAGTTTGACCGATGATTTACCAACTATTCTTTATGGTGAAGGAGACCGTCTAAGTGTTTTAAAAGCCATGTTGAAACAATTGGGCCAACCGGACCAAACCGTTAAAATCATCCATATTGCGGGAACTAATGGTAAGGGGTCAACTGCTAATATGATTTCTCATTTATTACTTGCTCATGGATATCGCACAGGACTATTTACCAGTCCTCATTTATATTCAGAATGTGAAAGTATTAAAGTCAATGACCAAATGATTAGTCAGTCAGATTTTAGCTGTATCATGGCGGAAGTTCACCGAGCGGCGATTGTGTTAGGCTTAGACCCACAAAAAGATTTGTCACAATTTGAGACCACCTTTTTGATTGGGATCCTTTATTATGCCCATTTAGCCTGTGATTATCTAGTTTTAGAATGTGGTGTAGGTGGGGGCCTTGATGCGACCAATGCAATTAGCCACTCTGAATATGCCATCTTTACTAAAATTGGTATGGATCATTTAAATTTACTGGGGGATTCTTTGCAAGCTATCGTAGAGACTAAAGCTGGTATTATCCGTTCAAATCAACAAGTCATTGTGGCGCCGAACCAAAAGAACGGAGTGGTTGAGCGTCTTAAACAAATAAGCTCGGAGCAAAAAAGTTCTTTCCATGATAGCTCTGACCAAAAGATTGTTTACAAGCGTCCACATTATTTTCAAGTGGAACTAAATCAAAAAAGTTTTGAACTCTACTTGCCCTTATTAGGGACTTTCCAAAATGAAAATTTAAAGACCGTCTTTAAATGGTATCAAGTATGGTTGGAAAGTGAACAACCTTCTCCTATAGAGACTGACATGACAAAAGCTTTTAAAGACTTAAGAATGGTAGGACGTTTTGAAAAAGTGCAAAGCACTCCCGACATTATCCTAGATGCTGCTCATAATTTAGATGCCATTCAAGAATTAATCTCTAGCATCCAATCATTATATGCTGGTCAAAAGTTGAGCATTTTGTGTGGTTTTCTCAAAGACAAAGATGTACCGGCTATTCTAGATGAATTATTAAAATTAACTGCTGATTTTTATGTGACCCAGCCCGATTTTCCAGATCGAGCGATGGATACCAAAGAGCTAGCAAAACTTTTTGAACAAAAAGGAAGCTCAGTGATTTCTTATCCGGATAGTCGTGCAGGCTTAAAACAACTGATGGAAGACCAAGACGATCCTATTATGGTTGTGGGATCTTTCCATCTGATAAAAAAAGTGAGGGATTTGTTTGCAACAAATTAATGCAGCAGAGCTTTTGAATAATGCGCAAGAATTGATTAAAGTCTCACCCTTCTTTAATCAGAAGAAGTTTTTAAGGCTCCAAGAAATAATGGATCAATATCCTGCAAGCAATCTCTTGGACCGCAAAAGTCCATTGCACTTATCAGCTTCAGCCTTGGTTTTTCAAGATCAGTCTTTAGTTTTTATTCATCATCCTTATTTACATAAAACTTTATTACCCGCAGGACACGTGGAAATAGGGGAGACCCCTCAAACAACAGCCTTGCGTGAGCTATACGAAGAAACGGGTTTAAAATTCACCTCCCTTACTCAGTCCGAATTAGTAGACCTTAATCTATTTGCCATCCCCGCTAACCCACAAAAAGGCGAAGGGGCTCATTATCATCTAGATTTTAGGTACTACTTCCAAGGGACCACTAAACAAAGCGCTCAATCAGAATTGGCTGTTCACTTATTAGCAGAAGATCAAGCTCCAGACGAATTTCAGCCCTATTTCCAATTAATTAAGAAAACCCCTTGATTATGAGACTGCTTTAAACTATAATTAATCATTGTTCTGTATGAAAATTCAGAACAATGCCCTCGCTCGGTTTAGCGCATCACCAACGCTTTACTTAGCTAGTGGAAATAAAATAGAAAGAGGTGAATAATATGGCATTAACACAAGAACGTAAAACTGAAATCATGAAAGAATACGCACGTCACGAAGGTGATACCGGTTCTGTTGAGGTTCAAGTTGCTGTCTTAACAGAAGACATCAACAATTTAAACGACCATATTAAAACACATAAGAAAGATTTTCACTCTTATCGTGGATTAATGAAGAAAATTGGTCACCGTCGTAACCTTCTTGCTTACCTACGTAACAAGGACGTTACTCGTTACCGTGATTTAATTAAAAGATTAGGATTACGTCGTTAATCCTGCGACTAAAGGATGGCAATTAGCCATCCTTTTTGTTATATTACTAGTAGATTTGTTCGGAGTTTCACACTATACAAAAATGAGTCGTTTAAACTTTAAACGGTTGATTTTTGTTTAGTGCTACTCCGAATGATTAAAAATTTAAAAGGAGTTATGTTATGACAACTAAACAAGTATTTGAAACAAATTGGGGAGGCCGTCCCTTAATTGTTGAAGTAGGACAAATGGCTAAACAAGCCAATGGAGCAGTTTTAGTACGTTATGGCGATACAGTCGTTTTGACTGCTGCTGTCGCTTCCAAATCCCCTTCACCGATGAATTTCTTCCCCTTAACGGTTCACTACATTGAAAAAATGTATGCGGTTGGTAAGGTGCCAGGTGGTTTCTTAAAACGTGAGGGTAGACCTTCTGATAACGCGACCTTGACTGCTCGCTTAATTGACCGTCCAATCCGCCCAATGTTTCCTGAAGGCGTGCGGAATGAAATTCAAATTACTAATACAGTCCTTTCAGTTCAACAAGATTGCTCACCAGAGATGGCAGCTATGTTTGGTTCTTCGCTAGCATTGGCTATTTCAGATATACCATTTGATGGACCGATTGCCGGAGTGGATGTGGGACGTGTCGATGGTGAATTTGTTATCAACCCTACACCCGACCAAAAAGAAGTTTCTGAGATTGATTTAACCGTAGCAGGGACTGCGACCGCGATCAACATGGTAGAATCTTCTGCTAAGGAAGCATCAGAAGAGGATATGCTGGAAGCCTTATTGTTTGGACACGCTAATATTCAAGAATTAGTGGCCTTTCAAAAAGAGATTGTCCAAGCAGTTGGAAAAGAAAAATTTGAATTTGAATTAGTTCAAATCGATCAAGAAATCACTGAGCAAGTCAAGAGCTTATACAATGAAAAAATGGTTACAGCTGTTAAAACACAGGAAAAACAAGCCCGCGATGAAGCGGTTAATCAATTGAGTGAAGAAGCTGAAGTTTTCTTTAGTGAAAAGTATGCCGAAGCAGAAGATTTAGAAGAGAAACTGAAAGATGTTTCTTCGGCTATGCAGGACTTAGAAAAAGAAGTCGTTCGTCGGTTGATTACCCATGACCGTATTCGTCCAGATGGTCGTCAAATAGATGAAATTCGTCCTTTGGAATCTTTGGCTGGCATTTTACCACGTACCCATGGTTCAGGACTCTTCACCCGTGGACAAACGCAAGCTTTATCAGTAGCTACCTTGGCTCCTTTATCCGAACATCAAATTATTGATGGTCTTGGATTAGAAGAAGGCAAACGCTTCATGCATCATTATAACTTCCCTAACTTCTCAGTAGGAGAAACCGGACGAGTGGGTTCACCAGGTCGTCGTGAAATTGGTCACGGTGCGCTAGGTGAGAAAGCTTTAACCCAAGTGATTCCTTCAGAAGAAGAATTCCCATACGTTATTCGTTTAGTGGCTGAAGTATTAGAATCCAACGGTTCTTCTTCACAAGCATCCATTTGTGCCGGTACGCTGGCATTAATGGATGCCGGTGTTCCGATTAAAGCACCGGTGGCAGGAATTGCTATGGGCTTAGTGATGGACGGCGATAACTACACTGTCCTAACCGATATCCAAGGCTTAGAAGACCACTTAGGCGATATGGACTTTAAAGTGGCGGGGACTGCCGAAGGGATTACGGCCTTACAAATGGATATTAAGATAAAAGGAATTACTAAGGCCATTTTAGAAGAAGCTTTAGCCCAAGCTAAAAAAGCCCGTCTCGAAATCCTAGATAATATCACTCGTGAATTAGCTCAACCACGACCAGAATTAAGTCCTTATGCACCGAAGATTGAGATGGTGCAAATTGATCCTGAAAAAATTAAGGTGGTTATTGGTAAGGGTGGTGACACCATTAACTCCATTATTGACCAAACTGGCGTTAAGATGGATATTTCTCAAGAAGGACAAGTTAGCATTGCTTCTTCAGATTTAGCTATGATTAAAAAGGCAAAAGAGATTGTGCTTAGCTTAGTTGAAGATGTGGAAGTCAATAAAATATACGAAGGTAAAGTTATTAGAATTGAGAAGTATGGTTGCTTTGTGGAAGTCCTACCTGGTAAATCAGGTTTGCTTCACATCTCTCAAATTGATCATCGTCGCATTGAAAAGGTCGAAGATGTCTTTGATATTGGGGATACTGTAACAGTCAAAGTAACCAGTATCGATGAAAAAGGTCGGATTGATTTATCACGTAAAGTGTTAATGCAAAAGCCAGAATAATTATTAACGATAAATTTAATAAGTCTTAGCCCCCTCCTATAAATGAAGGGGGCTTATTCTAATTCATTAGTCTTTAATCAGTAGTCGTTGAGGTGGAAAGAGGCTCAAATTTTAATTTAAGGTGGTCTATGTTATAATAACTGAGATAAGCCAGAATTTGACCCCTTAACGGAGATCAAGCTGCTAAGCGTTTAATAAAATATGAAAAAATAATAATAGAGGTGTATTATGAGTGAGATTAAAGTTATTCCCTTAGGTGGTGTTCGCGAAGAAGGCAAGAATATGTATTTGGTTGAAGTCGATCAAGCCATATTTGTGCTAGATTGTGGGCTATTGTATCCACAAGATGATTTATTAGGAATTGATATGGTGATTCCAGACTTCACCTATTTAGAAGAAAATGCTGAGCGTGTAGTGGGGATTTTCTTGTCACATGGGCATGCCGATGCAGTAGGTGCCTTACCTTATTTATTAGATAAGATTGATGCCCCGGTTTTTGGAACCCAGTTAACGATTGAATTGGCTTCTATTTCTGCTCGTAGACAAGGACACGATGACCGCCTTGAAAATTTCCATGTGATTGATTCAGAAACTGAAATTGAATTTGGTGATGTCAATGTTTCATTCTTCCCTACCACTCACACCATTCCAGATTCAGTCGGAATCGTGATAGATACTAAAGATGGGGCGATTGTCTTCACAGGCGATTTCCGCTTTGACCCTTCAGCTTCTCAAGCTTACCGCACTGATTTTGGTCGGTTGACAGACTTAGGTAAGAAAAAGGTTCTTGCCTTATTGAGTGACTCTGCTGAGGCAGAATCACCAGTGGAAAATGTGAATGATCGTGTTATTACAGAAGAAATAACAGAAGTCTTCCGCAATGCGCGAGGAAGAGTGATAGTAGGGACGATTGGCTCGAACATTATGCGTATTCAGCAAGTCTTAGAAGCAGCTCACCATTCAAGACGAACCATTTTCTTCCCAACCAAAGACCTTTACGAAATTGTCGATGTCGCTTTAAAGTTAGATAAAATTTCTATTCCAAGTCGTGATGTCTTTGGTAATTTTAAAAATATCGATAAATATCAAGAGGATCAAATTGTTATTCTGGCTACTGGCGATGTGGGCGAACCGATTCAAACTATCCAAGCCATGGCTCAAGGTAAGCATAAAACAGTCACCATAAAGGAAGATGATACGGTTTATATTGCAACCACTCCATCTGTTTCAATGGAAAAGAGTGTGACTCGTACCAAAGATATGATTTATAGAGCCGGTGCTCGGGTTATGAGTGTGACAGACCACTTTAAGACATCGGGTCATGCTACACCCAATGATTTAAAATTAATGTTAAACTTTATTCAACCGGACTTTTTACTTCCAGTCAGTGGGGAATACCGTATGTTAAGAGCCCACGGTGATCTAGCCTTGCAAGTGGGAATGTCTGAAGATCAAATTATTATCCCATCTATTGGAGATGTATTAAGCTTTGAAAACGGAAAAGTTATCCAAGCAGGTCAGGTGACAGCAGGGGATGTCTTAGTCGATGGAAGTGGCGTAGGCGATATTGGGAATGTGGTTTTAAGAGACCGTCGTATTTTAAGTGAAGACGGAATTTTCGTTGTAGTCGCGACTATTTCACGTCGTTTGAAGAAAATTCTAGTTGGCCCACAAATTACCTCGCGTGGTTTCGTCTTTATGAAAACTTCCATTGATTTAATTGAAGCTTGTTCAGATATTACGCTAGATGTTTTAGAAAAACACATTGTTTCAGATGATTTTGATTGGAATAATCTTAAGGGCGATCTGCGTGAAAAAATTGGTAAGTATCTATATAAGGAGACTAAACGTCGTCCGGTTATCCTACCGATTATTATGGAAGCTTCAAATTATCAAGTAAAAAAAGGTGATAAATAATTATGAATAAACGCAGTATTAGACAATTTTGGGACATGGTGATTGCTCTTGTCCTATCCCTAATCTTGTTTTTTGTGTCTGATGAAGTAGCCATTAATTTTTTTGGGCTTGAGCTAATTATTGCCTTAATTCCTTTAATGTGGTTGGCATTGCGCCATGGCGCCCCATCAGCTATTATTAGCGGACTTTTGGTAGGAATTATCCAAGGAGTGCTTAACGGGGGATTAGATGATGGGTTAGTCTTAATCGTTCAATGGATTGCTCCCATCTTAGCAGTAGGAGTAACCGGTTTATTTGCGAAATATACACAAAAGACCTTGAACAATAAACGTTACTCTTCTACTTATTTGAATATCTTCACTGGCAGTCTTTTAGCGTTAATATTATTTATTGCTATTCGCCAACTGATTGTGCCATTTGCCTTGGGTGAAGAAGTCTTATTTGAGTTCAATAATCTTAACCATTGGCTAGGTCTTTTATTATCCTGGCTGCTATCAGCAAGTGTCCTAGTGCTGCTTGCGCGATTTATGCCACAAACAATTATTCCCAAACGCAGTAAATATCTTTCACGCAAAGAAACTTCTAGTTTATTAAATGATTAACAAAATTAATTAAAGCCCCCATCTTAATGATGAGGGCTTTTAAAAAACAGCGGGGAGGATGCTGTTTTAATCAAATCTTTAATCGATTAATGGACTTAAGCAATTAAAGTTTCTGTGATGGCAGTCACATTAATAATTTGATTCAAATTTAAAAGGAAGTGATTGGCTCCTAATTGCAGGCTAACGTTGTTTTGTGAACCAATTGGAGCCAGTACATATGCTTCCATTTCGGTCATATCCATTGTTTGATCGGGTAAATAATATTCAATGAGTATGTTTAAAGGAACTTGCTTGATATAAGCTTGATGAAGGATTCTTTCAACTTGTGCAAGGGGCATCATTTCAATAGATTCTTTGATAAGTGGAGTGGGTTGAAAGAAAGGTTGAAAAAGGGATTGGCTTACACGGCCAAGCCAGTTAGTTTGTCTTTTGATGGGTAATTCCATAAAAACCTCTCCTTTAATATCGAACGTTTGTTTGTAATTATATTATACGAACAAAGGTTCTTTTTGTCAACCTTTTTACGAACAAATTTTCGCATTTCATAATGGCTGTATTTTATTTATTTTTCAGCTTATCTTTATGTAGAGAGTGAATTGTGGTACTATATAGAACATGAAGTAATGGAGGGAAGTCATGTTAAAACAAAGGGGATTATTAATCGTTTTATCAGGCCCTTCGGGTGTCGGAAAAGGAACAGTTCGCAGCGCGATTTTTGAAGATTCAAATTGTGACTATGTTTATTCTGTTTCAGCAACTACTCGAGAGCGTCGACCAGGTGAATTAGAAGGGGTAGACTACTTCTTTATGAGTAGAGAATCATTTGAGGACTTAATTTCCCAAGAAGCCTTGTTAGAGTACGCGGAATATGTTGGAAATTACTACGGGACGCCGCTAGCATCTATTGAAGAAAATTTAGCGCAAGGACGCGATGTATTTCTTGAAATTGAAGTTCAAGGTGCCCGTAAGGTGAGAGAGAAGATTCCTGAGGGAATTTTCATTTTCTTAGCGCCTCCAAGTCTGAATGAGTTGGAGTCCCGTCTAACCGATCGTGGAACGGATTCCCAAGAAGTAATCGCTCGCCGTATGAATAAAGCTAAAGAGGAAATTGAGTTAATGCGTCACTATGATTACGTGGTAGTTAATGATGAAATTTCTGAGGCGGTCGATGAAATTAATGCTATAATTAAAAGTGAACATCTAAGGGTTGAAAGAGTCATGCATTCGATCCAGGCAGATATTAATGCATATTTTGAAGAGGAGGCTAAGCAATCATGATGCTATATCCATCAATTGACGAATTATTGAAAAAAGAACCATCTAAGTATTCTTTAATAACTTTGGCAAGTAAACGCGCTAAAGAAATGGAAGATTATAAAATTATGCAATTACAAGACTATCAATCAGATAAACCTGTAGGCAAGGCTTTAGAAGAAGTTGTTGCGGGCGTATTATCCATTAAAAAATAAGAGGGCGAATAAGAAGGCTACTATGCAGATCATTTTTAATGATTTCATAGTAGCTTTTTAATAGGAGGTGAGCGAATGATCGCTGAAGTTATCATTGATATACCTACTGCACAAGTCAATCATAGCTTTGATTACAAAGTAAGTGCTGAAATGCAAGCTTTAATAAAGGTTGGTATGCGAGTGGAAGTTCCTTTTGGATATCGTAACCTAATGGCTTTTGTTGTTCATTTAAAAGATAATAGTGACTATCAAGGGGAATTAAAGGCGATTAGACGCTTGATTGATTACGAATCTTTTTTGAGTCAGGAACTAGTTGAACTTTCTCAAGTGCTTGCCGACCAACTTTATGCTTTTAGGATTTCAGTCCTACAAGCCATGTTGCCAAGTATTTTACGAGTCAAGTATCAAACGGTTGTTACAGTTAAACAGTCTGAAAAATTAGCTGAAGTGCTCGATTGTTCACCTGCAAAGTTAAATCAGCTTGGTGTCACGCGCCAATGGTTGGAAGAAAGGTTGACAGCTAGTCAAATTCGTTCATTATTAGATGAAGAAATTATTCAATTATCTTATCAGTTAATTGATAAAAAAACGCATAAGACCCTTAAGTATATCTTGCCTAATCGTTCACAGGCAGAATACCAAGACTTACTCGATCATTTAGATAAACGCAGTCATAAACAAGGTCAAGTTTTATCAGTCCTCATCGACCATCAATGGACTCAAGCCATAGAGTTCGATCAATTAGCAAAGCTGGCTCAAGTTTCTAAGGCCACCCTTAATACCATGATTAAAAAGGGGTGGTTGACGCTGGAAGAAAGGGAAGTTTATCGGCCAGCTTATCAAGTAGATCAAGCACCTCCTTCCTCAGCCAAAGCCTTATTAGCACAGCAACAAACAGCATTTGAGACTATAAAAAATCACATGACAGCTGAAGAAGCCCAAACCTTTTTATTGCAAGGAGTCACCGGATCAGGTAAAACCGAAGTCTATTTACAATTAATAGCTGAAGCCCTTAAAGTTGGTAAATCAGCGATTCTATTAGTGCCAGAGATTGCCTTAACACCACAAATGGTAGACCAGGTGATTGGTCGCTTTGGCAAAGGCGTTGCCGTTTTGCATTCAGCTTTATCATTGACCGAAAAATATGATGAATGGCGCAGAATCATTCGGCAAGAAGCGAAAGTGGTCGTCGGAGCGCGTTCTTCTATTTTTGCTCCGTTAAAAAATATCGGCATCATTATTATTGATGAAGAACATGAAACGACCTATAAACAAGGAGACAATCCACGTTATCATGCAAGAGAAGTTGCTAAATGGCGATCAAAATACCATCAGTGTCCCTTAGTTTTAGGTTCAGCCACACCTTCTTTAGAATCACGTGCTCGGGCTGAAGTTGGTAAGTATCAATTATTAAGAATGGACCAACGTGTTAATCAACAACCCTTACCACCCGTAACCATAGTGGATATGACTCAGCATTTATTGGATCAAGAAACACTGGAACTTTCTCAACTTTTAGAAGATAAAATTGCCGAAAAATTAGCGTCTAAAGAACAGGTTGTTTTGCTTTTAAATCGCAGAGGCTATGCCTCTTATGTCTTATGCCGTGAATGTGGTCATGTCATTCAATGCCCACATTGTGACATCTCTTTAACTTACCATAAGACTGGAGAAAAGCTTAAATGTCATTATTGTGATTACCAAGTAGGACTGCCAACCAATTGTCCTCAGTGTGGTTCTAAGCATTTGAGAAAACAAGGCATTGGCACTCAAAAAGTAGCCGAAAGTTTAAAGCAACGCTTTCCTCAAACACCAATTATCCGTATGGATAATGACACCACTCGACGCAAGGGCGCTCACAAAAAATTATTAAAAGCATTTGCCAGTCAAGCAGGTTCAATCCTTTTAGGAACACAGATGATTGCTAAAGGTCTCGACTATGAACAGGTAACCCTGGTTGGTGTTATTAATGCAGACACTGGTTTGAACTTACCAGACTTTAGAGCTGCTGAAAAAACCTTTCAGTTGCTGACTCAAGTAGCCGGAAGAACAGGGCGAGGCAAGCTAAAAGGCGAAGTGGTCATTCAAACCTATAATCCTAACCATTATGTGATTCAGCTAGCCAAAAAACATGATTATGACAATTTTTTTTATTACGAAATGCGAAGACGCCATATGAGCCATTATCCTCCTTATTTTTATACAACATTAATTAAGGTGTCTTCTAAAAACCGAGGCAAGGCTCAAAAAATGATCTATCAACTCAAGGATCAATTGATGGACAAAGTGAATACCCAATTAATGATATTAGGTCCCTCAACAGGAGGAATTGAAAGAATCAATAATTATTATCAATTCCATTTGCTCTTAAAATATAAAGAAGTAGACTTAGTTAAAGATCAGCTACAAACTATTCTTCTTGCTAGTCAAGAAAGCCAGGCCAAGGGAGTCTTTGTTCAAATAGACCATGAACCCCAGTATTTTATTTAGAAAGAGGTTATTGAATGAAAAAAATAATTTTTATGGGAACCCCTCCTTTTGCGGCAACCATTCTGAAAGGATTAATTCAACAAGTAGAGTATGAAGTGATTGCAGTAGTGACTCAACCAGATCGTCCAGTTGGTCGAAAACGTATTCTAACACTACCTCCAGTTAAAAAAACAGCTTTAGAAGCTAATATTCCAGTCTTTCAACCGGAAAAGTTAGCCGATTCAAAGGACTATCAGACTCTATTGAATACAGAAGCCGATTTAATCATAACGGCTGCTTACGGACAGAAAATACCACTTGCTTTATTAGAAGCACCCAGTCAAGGGTCTATTAATGTTCATGCTTCACTCTTACCTAAATATCGTGGAGGGGCTCCAATTCATTATGCAATTTGGCGGGGTGAAGAAGAGACGGGTGTAACAATTATGAAAATGACTGAAGAAATGGATGCTGGGGATATTCTCATTCAAACAGTTTTACCGATTTCTGAGAAGGATGATGTGGGCATACTGTTTGAAAAACTGGCTGTCGTTGGTAAAGAATTATTATTGAATTTCTTGCCGAAATTTTTTAATGGGGAGTATGAAGCGACTCCACAAGAATATAGCCAAGTTCTATATTCTCCAACCATCAAAAAGCATGAAGAGCAGTTAAATTGGTTGCAAAGTGCGCGTGTCATTGACCGTCATATACGCGCCTTTAGACCTTTTCCAACAACCTATACCCTACTAGATGGTCAAAGAGTAAAAATCTGGCAAGCTCAACCCTTAAAAGAACTGGATGATAACATTGAAAGAATATTAACAGAAGAAATTCCGGGCCAAATTGTTGCTGCTGATGAAGAACACTTCTATGTTCGATGTGGTCAAGATTCCTACTTAGCAGTTAGTGAATACCAACCCGCTGGAAAAAAAAGGATGATGGTTAAAGAATACTTAAAAGGGACACCGGCAGAAAGTTTAATTGGTAAGATATTCGACAGTGAAAAGGACTAATAAATAATGAAAATTAAACAAAGAAGCCAAACAAAATTGAAAAACAATCTCCGCTGGGACATGCTGAGATTGTTAGATCAAATTGATAACCAAGACCAATATTCTAATATCGTGATAGATAATTATCTGGCTTCAAGTAATCGAAGCAGTCAAGATAAAAATTTAGTGGTTAAGGTGGTTTACGGTAGTGTCCAACGTCGCTTGACCTTGGATTTCTATTTACAGGATTTAGTAAAAGGTAAAATAGAAGATTGGGTACGCAGCCTATTGCGATTATCTATCTATCAAGCTGTTTATTTAGACCGCGTGCCTCAGCACGCTATTGTAAATGAAGCAGTCGAGATAGCCAAAGTAAACGGCCACCAAGGCATTGGAAAATTAGTTAATGCTATTTTACGTAACTTTTTCCGCCAAGAGCCTCAGTCATTGACGGTAATCACAGAACCCTTGGAGAGACTATCGATTGAGCATTCCGTTCCGCTTTGGTTGGTCAAATACTTTGACCAGCACTTACCAGAACATCAGCTCAAAGCATTTCTTTCTAGTTTGAATCAAGTTCCTAATTTGAGTGCTAGAATCAATGGTCCAACAGCCAAACGATCACATATCATGAACCAATTAAAAGAGCAAGGGTTGGCGGTTACTAGCAGTCAAGTTTCTCCTTTTGGTTTTCGAATCACAGCAGGGGATGTCTTTAATAGTCAAGCTTATCAGGAAGGTTTGTTTACCATTCAGGATGAATCATCCATGCTGGTTGCACCTTTAGGTAAATTGACAGGTTCTGAAAATGTTTTGGATGCATGTGCAGCTCCAGGAGGAAAAGCTAGCCATATTGCTTCACTTCTAACTGACGGACACTTAACAGCTTTAGATATTTCTAAGCATAAGTTAAGTATCTTAAAAGATCATGCCGAGCGGTTAGGCTTAAGTCATAAGATAGATTCAATAGTAACCGATGCCTTGGACTTCCAACCACTTTCTCAAACTGCTTTTGATGTGATATACTTAGATGCACCCTGTTCGGGTATCGGTTTGATGCGTCGTAAACCTGAAATCAAATATCAGAAGTCGCCTGTCGCTATTCAAGAACTGGTTAAATTACAAAAGCAATTATTTAATCATATGCTTTCTTTGCTCAAGCCAGGTGGTCGCTTAGTCTATTCTACTTGCACCCTGACTTATGAGGAAAATGAACAATTAATTGAAGAAATCTTAAAGGAAAATAGTGAGTGGCAAGTGGAGTCCATCCTAGCTGAAGAAGTTTTAACAGATAATGTAATAACTTCCCAAGGCTTTCTTCGCATTTGGCCCCAACAGCATGGAACAGATGGCTTTTTTATCAGTCGTTTTCTTAAAAAAATAGATTGAGGTGAGTTATGAAAATCACTATACATTCAAACATAGGGAGAAAGAGAAGTTCTAACCAAGATTATGCGGATTATTTTTATTCTCAAAACCAACAAATCCTTTTTATTCTATGTGATGGCGTGGGAGGCAACTTGGCAGGAGATATTGCTAGTCAACAAACGACAGAGTTTGTTGGTCGGGCATTCGAAACAATTGATTACCCTATGACCATCACCCAAGCGCATGCTTGGATGACCCAAATGACCAATCAAGTGAATACTTTCATTTTGAATCAAGCAGACCTTAATCCAGATTATGAAGGAATGGGAACGACAATTGTACTTGCAACAATTGTCGAGCAGACCATTCTTATTTGTCATGTCGGTGATTCGCGGGCTTATGCATACGGAGCGGGCCAATTAAAGCAATTAACCGAAGACCATTCTTTAGTCAATGAGTTAATTCGTACAGGTGAAATAACAGTAGAAGAGAGTATTGATCACCCACGTCGTAATGTGGTCACCCAATCCATTGGAACACCAATGGTTTTAGAACCAGCTTTTTCAGAGATTTCTCTTGATAAAGTGGAACTTCTCTTGCTTTGCTCGGATGGTTTAAACGGCATGCTTAAAAATGAAGAAATTGAACAAATAATTAATAATCAAACAGATTTAGACCGCTTAGGTGATGAACTAGTCGCAGCGGCTAATAATGCTGGGGGTCTCGATAATATTACTATTATTCTAGCCAGCGATTTTAATTTGGAGGACGAAGGAGGTGACATTATTCATGGAAATAGGGGATAAACTATCCGATCGTTATGTCCTAACTTCTGTCATTGGTCAAGGCGGCATGGCAAATGTCTTTTTAGCTCATGATTTAATTTTGGATCGAGACGTAGCTGTGAAGGTGTTACGCTATGACTTCCAGGATAATCAAGATGCGATTCGTCGTTTCCAAAGAGAAGCCATTTCAGCCAGTCAACTGCTACATCCCAATATTGTAGAAGTTTATGATGTCGATGAACATGAAAAACAGCAATATATTGTGATGGAGTATGTAAAAGGTCAAGACCTTAAAACTTTTATCAAAAAGAATGCACCTGTCCCGCTAGAACTAGTTGTTTCCATTATGGGACAAATTGTAGCGGCTATCGATGTGGCCCACAAAAATCGTATTATTCACCGCGATATAAAACCACAAAACATTTTAATTACTGCAAATAATGTGGTTAAGATTACGGACTTTGGTATTGCTGTGGCTTTATCAGATACTTCGATTACTCAAACCAATACCTTGCTAGGCTCAGTTCATTACCTATCGCCCGAGCAAGCCAAGGGCAATAGTGCAACCACTAAATCAGATATTTATGCCATGGGTGTAGTTTTATATGAGCTAATCACGGGTTCTGTCCCACATGATGGTGAATCCGCAGTTTCGATTGCACTTAAACATTTTCAAGAACCCTTTCCAACTATTCGAGAGCGCTTAGAATATGTTCCTCAAAGCTTAGAGAATGTCGTCTTAAAAGCGACGGCTAAGCAAGCGAAGGATCGTTATCGTACGGCTCAAGAGATGTTTAACGACTTATCTTCTTCTCTTAGTGTCGGACGTATTGATGAAAAACCCTTTATTCCTAGCAGTCAGTTGGATGAATCAGAACAATTTAAATCCATTCAGCCCATTCCAGCCGCTGATCGTGTGTTGACGGAAACAATCGAAGGGCCTGAGCCTTTAAATGAAGAGGAGTTTCCAACTTTTGATTTACCAGATAAAAAGACTAGCCATTTAGGGTCCAAGATTTTTAAAATTCTCTTCTTTGCTACGATATTGTCCTTACTATCTTTAGCTGTCTTTTTCGCCTATCGCTTATTCGTTGCCAGTGTAATCGTTCCTGAATTGGCTGGCCTAGACCAAAAACAAGCCATTGAATTACTAGAAGAGAATGATTTAATGCTAGGCGAAAGTACAGTTGTTTGGGATGATCTTATTCCGCGTGGCCAAATTATTGAAAGTGATCCCCAATCAGGGGACCGCATAAATCGTGGTTCTAAAGTTAATTTAACCTTCTCTGACGGCAAGCCAAGAGTCAAAATCGGTGATTACCTCAATCAAAACTATGAGCCGGTCCGTCGTAAACTAATTGATGCAGGTTTTATAGTTGACTTAAGGTATTTAGCAGCTAGTCAGTCAGAAGCAGGTAAAATTTTAGAACAGAGTATTGCACCGGGTACGGAAGTCGTTCCTGGTGAAAGTTCAATTATTTTAGTAATCGGATCCTATTCTGAGCAAACGACCATGCAAGATTTTACTAATTTATCGATTGATATGGTCTATAAGTTTGCAGACACTTATGGTCTCTATGTAGAAGAAGCTTATCAATATCATGATTATCTACCTGAAGGGATTGTCATTGATCAAGACCCACTTTCAGGCTCACCCATTGCTCAAGGAGACACCATTAAGGTGACGGTTTCTCAAGGTGAAGAAAAAGCAGAAGTGTCGACTGCCACAGAAACGGTATACCTTGATTATGTCCCTAAGTATGCTGAAAATGACTACGAACAAAGCAAGCCATTACCGAATAAAATCCAAGTTTTTATAGGAGATGACCGTAATAATATCACTCAAGTTGCGCGTGAAATTGAAATCACCGAATCACGTGAAATTCAAATCGTCCTCTATATTCCTGAAGGAGGATCCGGACAGTACCGTGTCTTAAGAGACGGCGAAATTGTCGCACAGTCCTCAGCCGTTTATCCTAATTAAGAATTTGAAGAGTTAAGAGCAGCATTACTGACTCTTAACTTTTTTTCTGAATAAATACTGACCAAAGGAGGAAATTATTTGAAACAGCTTATTACCTCACATGAAGGGATCATCTATCAAGCAGTTAGTGGCTTCTATTATGTATGGTCGCAAGGAGAATCTTTTGTAACAAAAGCAAGAGGTAACTTTCGTCACTTGAAGACCAATCCCTTAGTGGGAGATCGCGTACGATTTGTCATGGATCAACAAGATGAAAGTCAAGTGGGCAGATTAGAAGAGATCTTCGAACGAGATAACTTTTTGATTCGACCGGCTGTTGCTAATGTCGACTATGCTCTCATTGTTATGTCCTTAGTTGAACCTGAGTTTTCCTATAATTTATTAGATTATTTCCTTGTTTCGATGGAGTCTCATCGCATCCAACCCATTATTATCTTGAGTAAATATGACCTTTTAATCGAGCATCAGGGACGGGATGCAGCCAATGACTTAGTAGCAGAAATCAGAGCAATCTATGAAGTAATTGGTTATGATGTTTTTCTCTTTGACCAATCCAATGAAAAGATGCAAGCTATTCAAACCATTTTCCAACAAGGAATATATGTAATGACCGGTCAATCGGGAGTGGGAAAATCGACCCTTTTAAACAAACTGCTACCTCAAGCTGAAATTAAGACCAACCAGATATCCAGCCATTTAAACCGCGGTAAGCATACCACTCGAGAAGTTACTCTTTATCGTTTTGGTCAAGGACTCTTAGCGGATACACCCGGTTTTTCAGCTATTGATTTCGACCATTTAGAAAAAGAAGAACTGGCCGCTTGTTTCCCAGAAATTCACCAAGCAGGTGCAAAGTGTCGGTTTAGATCTTGTATCCATAAGAACGAACCTAATTGCCATGTGAAAGAGTTGGTGGCAAGTGGCATAATAAGTAACAGCCGTTATCAAAATTATTTGCAGATTTTAGAAAAAATTGAAAACAAAAAAATTTATTATTAAAGGAGAATAGTCATGAAAATTGCACCTTCAATGTTGAGCGCTGATTTTAATCACTTGTTAGAAGATATCCAGACCATCGAAAAGGGTGGAGCAGATTATCTACATATTGATATTATGGATGGCAGCTTTGTACCGAATATTTCATTTGGTCCCATGATTTTTAAAGGATTAAGATCTCATAGCCATATGGTTTTTGATTGTCACATGATGGTGGATCAACCGGAGCGGTATTTGGAAATGGTTGCTGATGCGGGAGCGGATATTATCACCGTACATGTGGAAGCGACCCAACATATTCATTCAGCCTTACAAAAGATAAAAGCCTTAGGAAAAAAAGCGGGAGTGGCTATTAATCCAGGAACTCCAGTCGAAGCGGTTTATCCTTTATTGGAATTAGCGGATTTAGTCTTGGTGATGACTGTTAATCCAGGCTTTGGTGGTCAGGCTTTTATTGAATCAACCATGAAGAAGGTAGAAAAACTAGCCAAACTACGTCAAGAAAATGATCATTATCACTATGAGATTGAAGTAGACGGTGGGGTCAATGATCAAACAGCTAAAAGTTGTATAGCAGCTGGTGCAGATGTTTTAGTAGCTGGTTCCTACATCTTTAAGCAAATGGATCTGACTGCAGCTATCGCTTCCTTAAGACCCTAAGGCCAATTAGTATGGTGGATAAGATTATTATCTGTGCTGGGGCTCCTAATCCAGCCCTCAGCCATTTGTCTGAGGTGACAGATCAGACTTATCTCATTGGAGTTGACGAAGGGGCCCTCCAATTGGTGAAGGCAGGCTACCGATTGAACGTTGCAATTGGAGACTTTGACTCGGTCACTCCCACCCAATTTAGTAAGATTGAAGCGGCTAGTCAAGCAGTTTTAAAATATCCAGCTGCCAAAGATGATACCGATATGGAGTTGGGCCTTGAATTCGCTCTTAAACAAGACAGTCGATGTCCGGTGGAAGTATATGGCGCAATAGGTAATGGAGAGGGACGTTTAGATCATTTAATTGCTAACCTTTGGCTCGTCTTTCAAGAACGCTATTTTGCAATTATCCCCCGTTTAAGCTTTATTGAAAAAGATCAAGTGGTGCGATTTTTTAAACCAGGCAATTATTTTCTACAAGACTTGAACAATTGCCGCTACTTATCCATTATTTCAATGACGGCTGTTAAGCAGCTGCAGATTAAGCAGGCTAAATATGAACTAGGTCTAACAGATTATGCTTTTCCTCGAGCCTTGGTGTCTAATGAGTATGTCGATCAGCATAAAGTAAATCTTTCTTTTACTGAAGGTCTCTTGATGGTTATTTGGGAAAAAGGAAAATAAAGGCTTGAGTTTAAAAATAGAAGATAGGGATATAAAATTGAAGCACTTTCATTATTGTGTTAAAATTTGCTTAATAAATGATATTCGAAGTTTATTTAATCAAGTTTTTATTAGGAAAGGAAGTTGATGGGATGAAAAAGCTTTTTGCTTTAATAATGATTATGATACTCATGCTACCGCCAGCTATATCTGCTCAAGAGGAGATAGTTGATTTTGAGGGACGCTATTTGACTGAAGAAAACTCAAATATTATGGGGTTCGAAATAGAAGAAGACTTATTGAAAGTAATTTTAGGCCGGTCTTACTTTGGACAAGCAGCTTTGGAAGGTGATTATTCGGACGCATTACTACAATTATATACCGAGAGCATTAATCAGGATGGGCGTTTAATGATGGTAAAAACAGATGAAGCAGCAGAATCTTTAAAAAATCAACAATATATTAACCTGCGCTTTTCTGATGAAGTTCCTATGGCAGTTGAAATTATCGTACATAATCCAACCTACAGAATAAAAGATCAAAAACTAACCATTTCTTTTGCGGATAAAGAACTTTTCAGCTTTGAACTAAATGAAGAATCTAATTTGGTGGATGAAGAGGGCAATCAATTTATGCTAAAAGAAAAAGATTAAACCAAACAAAAAAGCCTCCTAGCGCTTCATCTTGATGATGATTGGCTAGGAGGTTTTAATGTATTGATTAAGCACGTTCAACTTTACCTGATTTTAATGCTCGCGCTGAAACCCAAACTTTTTGAGGTTTGCCATCGATCATAACACGTACTTTTTGTAAGTTAGCGCCAAAACGACGTTTTGATTTATTCATTGCATGAGAGCGATTGTTACCAGATACAGCTTTACGCCCTGTGAAATAACATTCTTTAGCCATGGTTCTGCCTCCTTTTCCTTGTAACAATTTAAAAGTTACATTTCATACCAAATTAATTTACCATAATTTGACTTTTGAAGCAAGTGAATTATGATGAAATTAACTACTAATCTTAAATATCTCGTTACTAAAACTATTAAAATAGGTGCTAAGCTAAAAAATTTATGCTAAACTATGGTGGACAACAAAAAGGAGGTACTTTATGGCTATTAATATCCAAACTCCAAATGGAGAGATATCCTTAGAAAATGAAGTGATTGCAACCATTGTCGGTGCAGCAGTTACTGACAACTACGGTGTTGTAGGAATGGTAAGTAAACATTTCTTCCGTGATAATTTAACAGACATTCTTAAGAAAGAAAACTATTCACGTGGTGTTTTAATTTCTCAAGAAGGAGACAATATTTCAGTAGATGTCTATATTGTCGTTTCTTACGGGACAAAAATCTCTGTGATTTGTCAAAATATTCAACAAGCTGTTAAATACAATGTCGAGCAACTCTTGGGCTTTGAATTGGACTTTGTTCATGTCCATGTCCAGGGTGTGACTATCGACTAGGATCGTTTAGGAGGTAAAGTGTGGAACTGAAAACAATCAAAGCATCTGACTTTAAACAGATGTTTATAGCAGGTGCCGAGCGCCTGGCTGAAAATGTTGACTTAGTGAATTCGTTAAATGTCTTTCCCGTGCCTGATGGAGATACAGGAACTAATATGAATATGACTTTCCAATCAGGTGTTGAGAATATGCGTAATTCTACTAGTCATCATGTTGGAGAATTAGCAAATGCCGTGGCCAAAGGACTGTTAATGGGGGCTCGAGGAAATTCAGGCGTTATCTTGTCACAAGTTTTCCGTGGCTTCTCAATGGCAATTAAAGATTGTGAAGAATTAAATGCCAAAGACTTTGCTAAGGCTTTTATTGGTGGTGTGGAATCAGCTTATAAGGCAGTGATGAAGCCAGTTGAAGGAACCATTTTAACTGTTGCTAGAGAATCTGCTGTAAAAGGTGAACAAGAAGCTAAGCAAACAGAAGACATCCTACAAGTGATGCGCACGATCGTAGCAGAGGCAAAAGAATCATTGGATCGAACACCTGAATTACTACCAGTTTTAAAACAGGTGGGTGTAGTCGATTCGGGTGGTAAGGGGCTTTTATGTATCTATGAAGGCTTCCTTGCCAATCTTTCAGGGGAAGTCATTATCGATGAAGTTGAAGACCAATCTAATGACCATGCCCACGCAATCTTCGAAGAAATGAATGAACACCCAATGTCTATGGATGAGATTACCTATGGTTTCTGTACCGAAATTATGGTAAGAATTGGACAAGGACAGACTGTTAAGAAAGCTTTTGATTATGAAGAGTTTAGACAAACGCTTGATAAAAAAGGTGATTCTTTGCTGGTTGTTGCTGATGATGAAATTGTTAAGGTTCACATCCATACGGAAGATCCAGGCGAGATTATGCAATTGGGTCAAGAATTTGGTGAGTTAATTAAAATTAAAGTCGATAATATGCGTGAGCAAGTTAGAGACTTAGAAGACAAAGAGACTACGCTGCGTCAACAAGCTGTCCCTCAAACTCAAGAAGATTACGCAGTGATTGCTGTAGCTTCAGGTAAAGGCTTGACAGAGCTCTTCCATTCTATTGGAGTAAAGGAAGTCCTTTCTGGAGGTCAGACAATGAATCCTTCTACCGAAGACTTCATTAAAGCAATCGAGCGAGTTAACGCCAAAAATATTATCTTGTTACCGAATAATAAGAATATTATTATGGCGGCTCAACAAGCGGCTGAAGTCAGTGAAGTACCAACGGTAGTTGTGGGCACAAAGTCAATCACCCAAGGAATCTCAGCCATGTTGATGTATGATCCTTCAGTTGCCATTGAAGAGAACAGACTAGCTATGGAAGAGTATGCGCTAAGCGTTGCTTCTGGACAAATTACTCATGCTATTCGAGATACAGAAATTAATGGCCTATCCATTAAAGAAAACGATTTTATGGGTATTTTAGATGGCGATATAATCTTAACCCACACTGATTTAAAAGAAACTCTGATCCAATTGGTTAATCGAATGGTGGATGAATCAAGTGAGTTAGTAACGGTTATTATTGGCGAAGAGGGTGATCATTCATTAGCCCAAGAAGTTGCTGACCATTTTGAACAAACTAACTCTGAGATTGAATTTGAACTTATTCAAGGAGACCAACCAGTCTACAATTATTTTGTAACGGTGGATTAGATTGTTAGAAAATAGCTGATCACCACTTAGTTTCTAGGTGGTGATTTATTTTTTTGCTCAAAGAGGAGGAAGAAGATGGGAAAGTCTTGGTTAGATCCTATCGATCAGCTCAAAGGTGTTGGCCCCAAGACCAGTCTTTTATTTAAACAATTAGGAATTGAAACAGTAAAGGATTTAATGTTTCATTTTCCATTTCGTTTTGAGGATATCCAAGCACGACAGTTAGAAACTATTCTTGACCAGGAAAAAGTTGTCTTGATGGGAAAAGTTGTTAGTCCAGCTGTGGTCAACTATTTTGGTAGAAAGAAAAGTCGCTTAAGTTTTAAATTGGCTGTAGATGGCCATCAAGTGATAACCGTCTCTTTTTTTAACCAGCCCTACTTAAAGAAACAAATTGAATTAAGTCAAACGCGAGCTATCTATGGTAAATGGCAAGAAAGTAACCAGTCGCTAATGGCCATGAAATTAATTAATCCGTCAGCAGGTGAGGACTATGCACCCATTTACCATACTAGCAAGGGACTGAGTCAGGGCCAGATTGTCAAAGCCATCAAGCAAGCCTTTGTTGATTATCAAGAAAGTATTGAAGAAATCATTCCGACTTATTTAAATCAACAATTTAACTTAATAAATCTGAAGGAAGCACTTTGGGCCATGCATTTTCCTAAGCAAGATAATGCGAAAAGACAGGCCCAGCGAAAGATCATCTTCCAGGAGTTCTTTCTTTACCAATGGCGCTTACAAAGCGCCAAATTTAACCGCTTAAAAACTAAGGGTATTCAAATCCACTATCAAGTTGAAGAATTACGACAAATTATCCAAAGCATCCCTTTTGAATTAACGGATTCACAAAAAAAAGCGGTTAATGAAATTTGCCGCGATCTTTTATCACCTTATCCAATGAACCGCTTATTGCAAGGAGATGTAGGTAGCGGTAAGACCTTAGTTGCCTTCTTGACCATGATTGCTAGTGTGCAAGCAGGTTACCAAACAGCCTTGATGGTTCCAACAGAAATATTAGCTCAGCAGCATTATCAATCTTTTAATCAATATTTTGAAAAGAGTGGTTTTCATGCAGAAATATTAACTTCTGAGAGGCAAGTTTCAGAAAAAAAAGCTGTTTTACAAGGTCTAAAAACAGGACGCATCCGATTGATTATCGGTACCCATGCTTTAATTCAAGAGGGTGTAGATTTTAAATCACTCGGCTATATCGTTATAGATGAGCAACACCGCTTTGGTGTTGGCCAAAGACAGAACTTATTAGAAAAAGGTCTGGCTGGTCAAGAAGCCAATGTCCTGCAAATGACAGCAACTCCCATACCCAGAAGTTTGGCTCAGACCCTTTATGCCGACCTTTGCGTCTCAACCATGGAAGGTCTACCGCGTGGAAGGGTTGAAATTAAGACACAAGCCGTTAGTGATAAGCACATTGCCACAGTCTATGACCGTATGCAAAAAGAATTAGATAAGGGTCATCAAATCTATTATGTATTGCCTTTAATTGAAGCCAGTGAATTTATGGAACAAGTTGAAAATGTACAAGAGACTTGTCAACGTTTAAGAGAAATATTTCCACGAGTTACAATCGATAGTTTGCATGGTCAATTGAGTAAAGAAGAACAAAAAGAAGTGATGAAAGCTTTTAAGGCTCAAACAATTCAAATTTTAGTAGCAACCACTATGGTTGAAGTCGGTGTGGATGTACCGAATGCAACGGTCATGGTCATTCAATCAGCCGAACGTTTTGGTTTAGCCCAGCTCCATCAGTTAAGAGGGCGGGTAGGGCGAAGCCCATTACCCTCTTACTGCTTTTTAATTGCCAACCCAACGACCCAACAAGGAAAAGAACGTCTGATTAAGATGGTCGAAAGTCAAGATGGCTTTGAACTATCAAAAGCGGATATGGAAATTCGTGGCATGGGAGATGTCCTAGGACGAAATCAAAGTGGAATTGCCCAATTTACATATGGACATCCCTTACAAGACGAAGCCATTATGACAGCAGCTTATCAAGCAGTCGACCATTTAATGAGACAACCAGATATAGTGACTGAGAAAGAAACAAAAACAATTGAAAAGTATACCCAATTAATTAAATTAGAAATTTAGGAGTGGAATTTATGATTAAAATAGCGATTGATGCAATGGGTGGCGACAATGCACCACAAGCCGTATTTGACGGAGTTCTAAGAGCCTTAGATGCTTATAAGGACATCGAAATTCATCTTTATGGCGACGAGAAAGCCCTTAAAAATCTTCCAGATATGTTTGATGACCGTTTAATCCGAATACCGACTACTGAGGTTATCAAAGGAGAAGATGAACCGGTAAAAGCTGTTCGTCGCAAGAAAGATGCTTCAATGGTGGTTGCTGCCAAGGCGGTAAGAGAAGGTAAAGCAGATGTACTGCTTTCGGCTGGGAATACAGGCGCCTTATTAACAACCGGCTTATTGGTGGTTGGTAGAATTAAAGGTGTCGATCGACCGGGATTGATGCCGGTCATCCCAACCATTAATGAGAAATCTCCTCATTTAATTTTAATGGATGCCGGAGCCAATGCGGAATCAAAAGCAGAGCACCTCTTACAATATGCTCAACTAGCTAGCTATTATGCTGAGAGTGTTTTAAAAATAGAGCAAGCAAGAGTAGGGCTTGTTAATAATGGAACAGAGGCTGGTAAGGGAGATGAATTACGTAAACAAGCTTACCAACTCCTCAATCAAGCGAGTGGTTTAAATTTTGTAGGCAATATTGAAGCCAAAGATCTTTTAAATGGGCAGGTAGATATTGCGGTGACAGATGGCTTTACCGGTAATGCTATCCTAAAAACATTGGAAGGAAGCCTAAAATCCATCTTCAAATTACTCAAACGAACTCTAAGTGAGAGTAGTATCACCAATAAAATTGGTGGCCTTCTCATTAAACCCTCATTAAAAAAGATGGCTGAAAATTTTGATGATAGCAAGCAAGGAGGAGCAGTCCTTTTAGGGGTTAAAAAGCCAGTAATTAAAGCGCATGGATCAGCAGATGACATCGCCATTTATCATGCTATTCGACAAGCTCGTGAAATCGTTTTATCAGGTTTTTCCGAAGAAATAAGCACTTTTTTTGAAAATAGTGACAAAAATGATAGACAGATTAGAAAATAATCGTTATTATAATATAACCGGCATTGTGGTATAACTTTTTAATTAAGGAGTGGAAAATTTGAAGACAGAAACATTTGAAAAAGTTAAAACTTTATTAGTAAAGCATTTTGATCTTACTGAAGATCAAGTAACTGAAAATCTAACCTTTGAAGACCTAGGCGCCGATTCTTTAGATATGGTGGAATTCGTGATGGGGATTGAGGAAGAATTTGATATAGAATTCGAAGATGAAAAAATTGAAAAGCTCTCAGATATTAAGGACGCCGTTTCTTATATCGACCAATTACGATCAGAAAAATAAATGGATGTCATAGTCATTGATAAAGGAGGCCTCAAATGGAATCAAAAGAGATATTATTAGAAGTTAAAGATTTGCACACTGGTTTTCGCATTAAAGACCAGTATTTCGATGCTGTCGATGGGGTTTCTTTTACCCTAGCGCGTAATGAAAAGTTAGCCATTGTTGGGGAGTCAGGCTGTGGAAAATCAACCCTGGCCACTTCAATCATAGGCTTACACAATCGCATGAATACAAAAATTACCGGGGAAATTAATTACAAGGGTGATAATCTCGTTAATTATGATGAATCAGATTATGACAAAATTCGCGGGAATGATATTGGCATGATCTTCCAAGACCCTTTAGCGTCATTAAACCCTTTAATGACAGTAGGTGAGCAGATTGAAGAAGCTTTGTATTATCATACTAAGTTAGATGGACAACAACGAACTCAGCGCGTACTTGAATTACTCGACCAAGTAGGTATTGAAAACCCTCAAAGAATGGCCAAGCAATATCCACATGAATTATCAGGTGGAATGCGTCAGAGAGTAATTATTGCCATTGCATTATCTTGTAAACCACCAATAATTATTGCAGATGAGCCGACAACTGCTTTAGATGTAACTATTCAAGCACAAATTTTGGATCTTTTGAATGAAATTCAAGAGGAAACCGAATCAGGAATTATTTTGATTACTCACGATTTAGGAGTAGTTGCAGAGACGGCTGATCGAGTAGCAGTTATGTATGCAGGACAATTTGTTGAAGTTGCAAGTGTCGAAGAACTCTTCAATGATCCGAGACATCCTTATACCCGCTCACTCTTAAAGTCCATTCCGCAATCCAATGATTTAGTTGATGAAAAGGGCGATCTACATGTAATACATGGGGTTGTACCTCCATTAAACCGTTTAGAACGCAAAGGCTGTCGTTTTGCTCCTCGTATTCCTTGGATTCCTGAAGAACATCATGAAGAGCATCCAGTTCTCCATGAAGTAAAACCAGAACATTGGGTACGTTGTACTTGTCATGAACACTTTTATTTCACTGAGGAGGTGGACTAATGTCAGAATTTCTTACAATTGAAAACTTAAAGGTTCACTATCCAATTCGATCCGGTTTCTTTAACCGTATCACTGACCATGTCTACGCAGTGGATGGTGTGGACTTAAGCTTTGAGGCAGGAAAAACTTATGGCCTGGTGGGTGAATCAGGCTCAGGTAAATCAACTATTGGAAAAGCTATTATCGGTTTAGAAAAATTGACCGAGGGTAAAATTATCTATGAAGGGGAAGACGTTTCGAATGCTGCATCCAGTCGCAGGTCAAATTATCGGCGCAATGTTCAGATGATCTTCCAAGATTCATATTCTTCTTTTAATCCGAAGAAGAGGATTCTAGATATTATGGCGGAGCCCTTGCGTAATTTCACCCATTTAACGATTGAAGAAGAAAAGAGAAAAGCAAGTGAACTGTTAGAAATAGTCGGTTTGACTTCAGAAGCTTTAGTCAAGTATCCGCATGAATTTTCAGGAGGACAAAGACAAAGAATTGGGGTAGCTAGAGCTGTTGCGCTGAACCCTAAATTAGTCATTGCTGACGAACCGGTTTCAGCTTTAGACTTATCGGTTCAAGCTCAAGTCTTAAACTTTATGAAACGTATTCAAGAAGAATTTAATGTTTCTTACTTGTTTATTTCGCATGATTTAGGCGTGGTGAAACACATGTCTGACGAATTGGCCATTATGTATCGTGGAAGATTTACTGAATATGGCTCTAATTATGAAATTTATAAAAATCCTCAACACATATATACTAAAAGGCTTTTATCAGCTATACCGCATGTTGATCCAAACAATCGAAGAGAGCACCATATAGAGCGTCTCCGAGTGGAGAAAGAATATCATGAAAATGCCAGTCAATATTTTGAGGAAAGTGGACGGGTCTATGATCTGAAGAAGATTAATGATCACCACCAAGTGGCTTTAAAAGAAGTCGGCTTTGCTCAAAGAGAGGAAGTGAAATAAATGTGGAAGACGATTTTAAGAAGGGTCATTTTGATGATTCCTCAAATTTTTCTTTTAAGTATCATTGTCTTTGTTTTGGCTGCTTTGATGCCAGGGGATGCGTTGACGGGTTTACAAGATCCAAATGTGGACCCTGCTCAAATAGCAGCCATGCGGGAGCAACTAGGACTAGATAAACCGTGGCCAGAGCGTTATGTTGATTGGATTACTGGTATCTTTCAAGGTGATTGGGGACGGTCTTGGCATCACCGTCAACCGACTCTAAAGATTATTGGTCAAAGAGTTTGGCCCACCTTACAATTATCTTTATTAACAGTGATCATTTCGTACGGAATCGCTTTACCATTAGGTCTGTTTTCTGGTCGTTATCAAAATTCCGTTTTTGATAAAACCGTTAACTTATATACCTTTGTAACTTATGCTATTCCATCTTTCGTATTGGGTTTATTTATGATTTGGTTATTTGGTTATATTCTTGGCTGGTTCCCTACAACTGGAACAGTAGACCCGGGTCTTGAGCCTGGAACGCTTGATTTTGCTTTGTCAAGATTTAAACACATTATTTTACCAGCTATTACAATGGCACTTTTATCAACAACCTCTACTATTCAATACTTAAGAACAGGAGTCATTGATGCTAAAACGGAAGATTATGTTCGCACAGCTAAGGCTAAAGGCGTTCCAGAAAATGTTGTTTATCGCAAGCACATCTTCCGGAATTCAATCCTACCAATTGCTGCCTTTTTAGGCTTTACCATCACTGGTTTGTTAGGCGGATCTGTCTTCACTGAGACAGTCTTTAATTATCCAGGAATGGGAAAATTATTTGTCGAATCAATCGCTTTACGTGATTTTTCTGTAATGATAGCTATTACATTGATCTACGGATTTACGACCCTTTTAGGTTCGTTATTATCAGACATCATTATGGTTTTTGTTGACCCTAGAATTCGAATTAAATAGGAGGTGGAATAATGGCTGAAAATAATACACAGGTAACAGTAAATGAAGAACTATTGCAAGACCAAGTTTCCACTCCACCGATGGGTTGGGAAGTTATTCGTCGAGAGTTTGCACGTGATAAAATTGCTGTTTTATCATTAATTCTTTTATTAATTATTGTCGTAGCGGCGGTCTTATCAGCATTCTTTATTGATTCCGATGCTGCAGGCATAGTTAATATTTTTGACCGCTTTACACCGCCAGGAGAAAAAGGCTATCTTTTAGGTACCGATGAGGGTGGAAAAGGCATTTTTGAACAGCTTTTACTAGGAACAAAAAATTCCTTAATTATCGCTTGGGCTGTCACTATATTAACAGCAGGTTTTGGGACGATTATTGGTTTGATTGCCGGTTATTATGGGGGTCGAGTGGATGATTTCATTATGCGTGTGGTAGACTTTTTAATCGTTTTACCGAGAATCATGATTATTATTGCGGTCGTAACAATCGTTAAACGCTTCGACCCTTGGACTTTGATTTGGATTATATCTTTATTTGGTTGGATGGGGCAGACCCGTTTGATTCGAACGGCTTCTTTATCAGAAGCATCCAAGGATTATATCAAGGCATCAAAAACCATGGGGACTAGAGATTGGAAAATTATGCTCGGCTCCTTATTACCGAATCTTTCTTCGCTAATGATCACCAACTTAACCCTATCCTTTGCCGGTAATATCGGTTTAGAAACAGGACTTTCTTTCTTGGGCTTTGGTTTGCCTGTTGGAACACCTTCTTTAGGAACGCTAATTGGTTACGCTAGAACACCAGATATTATTGAAAATAAATGGTGGGTTTGGTTGCCAGCTGCCTTGTTAGTATTGATCATGATGTTATCAATTAACTATATCGGACAAGCTTTCCAACGTGTAGCAGATTCAAAACAAAGAAGAGGATAAAAATTTTAAGAGCTTTACCCTTTATTTACTTTAGCGTTAAGCGATGAGTAAGAAGTGGGGCTCTTTTTTTATGAGAAAATTTTAATCTTACAGAAAAGTTTTCGTTTTGAAATTTTATTATATCTTGTAAGTGCTAAATAAAAATCAAAAGATTTTTCTGCTAGAAATTACTAGTTGGGTCATAAGCTTTAAAATAATGAAAAGACATTTTCATGAAAAACCTTTAAGACAAGTGAGCTTTGGAAACTTTTCATAAATAAACCCCTAATAAAGCTTGTTTTTATTAGAAAAAGATAAAAATATTAAAAAAAAATTAGAAAAGACTTGATTTAATCATATAATTTCTATATGATAGGATTATCACATTTAGAGGAGGCTTAGTATGAGAAAATCATTAGAAAAACATCTTATACAGTTTATGACAACAATGACAATCGGTTCCTTGGTATTGAGTTCCCTACCTATGGTCCAAGCTGAGGAAGCAGATGGAGAAGGAGCCCCCGCACCGGACATTTCGACTTCTGTAGAGCATGAAGGTGAAGTCATGGAGGGTGGAACACTTAAGGTAGCCTTTGTTTCCGATACCGCATTTGCAGGTGTCTTCAATAATATGTTTTACACAGGAAACCCAGATGCAACCGTAATTGCTTACTTTAACCCTGGCCTATACGGCTACGACAATAACTTCAAGATCGATGATTCCGGTTTTGCCAAAGTGGAAATGGATGTTGAAAATAAACAAGTAACTATCACAATCCCAGAAGGAGTTAAGTGGGATGATGGCGAACCGATTACGATAGATGACGTTATTTTTCCTTACTATGTAGTAGGACACCCTGATTATACCGGCATTCGTTATGGTAGCGATTTTGAGAATGTGGTAGGAATGGACGAGTATCATAACGGCGAAGCCGAGGAAATTTCTGGGTTGGAACGTGTCGATGATTATACCCTAACCGTTACTTATAAGGCTTTTCCGAACTCAATGGTTCAAGCTGGTGGAGGAATTTCTTCTTATATCGAACCTGAGCATGTCTTTGAAGGTATCGAAGTAGCTGATATGGAAGACTCTGCACCTGTACGTGAGAAACCAGTAGGCTTTGGACCTTTTAAGGTGGAATCAATGACACCAGGTGAAGCAGTCACTTATACTGTAAATGAAAATTATTATAAGGGGCGTCCTAAATTAGATGGAATGACGATGAATGTCATCAACCCTAATTCAATTGTTGCTGAATTAAAGGCTGGTAATTTTGATATTGCAACCTTACCAACTGATAAGTATGATACTTATAAAGATGCAACGAACTTTACTACCATTGGTTATGAGCAGAATGCTTATACATACATTGGCTTCAAGATGGGTAAATGGAATGAAGAAGAAGGTAAAAACGAATTTGATCCTGAATTAGTTACATCCAATAAAGCTCTTCGTCAAGCGATGGCTTATGCCATGGATAATGATTCAGTCGGTCGTGAATTCTATCAAGGATTGCGTCGTGCTGCAGACTCAATGATTACACCAAACTTTGTAGAATACTTAAATCCTGACGTTAAGGCCTATGAATACAATCCAGAAAAAGCTAAGGAAATTCTAGCAGAAGCTGGCTTTAAGGATGTGGATGGTGATGGTCTAGTGGAAGATCCTAATGGCGAGAAATTCACCTTGAACTTCGCTTCAATGTCAGGTGGTGAAACAGCTGCTCCATTGGCTCAGTACTATGTACAAGCATGGAACGCAGTCGGTATTCCTGTAGAGCTATTAGATGGACAATTACTAGAGTTTAATTCTTTCTATGAACGTATTAAGAAGGATGATCCAGAAATACATATTTTCCAAGCTGCTTTTGGTACTGGTGGCGATCCAAATCCAAATGGATTATTTGGTGAACGAGCACAATTCAACTACAGTCGCTATGTGAATGAAGAACATAACCAATTATTAGCGGATATTGAATCAGACGAATCGTTTGATGATGACTACCGTCAAAAAGCCTTCTACGCTTGGCAAGAATTTATGCATGAAGAGCTTCCTGTTATTCCAACGCTTTGGAGATATGAATTAACAGCCGTTAATAAGCGTGTGACGAATTGGGATGTTGAAATTGGAGCAAATCTTGATTGGACACAAGTAGGCTTAACTGCTGAAAGTCCAATTGCTGAATAATTTAAAATTTTAAAAGATGAAGATCAAGCATAGCTTTGCTTGATCTTTTTATTTATATACGGTATTTCATTTTTGTATTGCTGAATGACTTTGTGTAATCAGGGGATTTTTGGTAAAATCAGTGTATATTTGATAGGAGTCGAAGCCATGCATCAGTTAATAGAACACATCGAAAAAGAATTAAAAATTAAAGTTACTAACCAGAAGATTATTCAGCAAGCTTTCTACCATCGGTCATATATTAATGAGCAAGGTGAGAACTTAATTCAGTCCAATGAACGATTAGAATTTTTAGGCGATGCTGTGCTTGAGATTCTGGTTAGTCAATTTTTATATGGACAATACCCCCATAAGCCAGAAGGAGATCTTTCACGCATGCGAGCTCAGCTCGTCAGGGAACCAAGCCTGGCTTATTTAGCTAGACAAGTAGACTTTCCTCAATTTATCCAATTAGGTAAGGGGGAAAGATCGTCGGGAGGTAAAGAAAGAGATTCCATTTTAGCAGATACATTTGAAGCCTTTTTGGGGGCAGTTTATTTGGATACTGGTATGGATATGGTTGAAAACTTTCTGAGTAGAGTCCTCTTTGATCACCATCAAGAAATTTTGACACTAACCGTGCAAGATTATAAGACCAAGTTCCAAGAAATGGTTCAAGTCAAGGGAACAGTTAAGATTGAATACCGTCTCCTAGCAACCCAAGGACCTTCTCATGCACAAACCTTTACCATTGGGCTGTATTTAGAAAACGACTTAATAGCTAAGGCCAGTGGCAAAAGTAAAAAAGAAGCAGAAATGAAGGCCGCTAAAAAAGCCATTCACCATCTTCAAAAAGGAGTGTAGCTGTTTGTATTTAGAAAGAATCGAAATGACTGGTTTCAAATCTTTTGCTGATAAAACAGTCATTAATTTTGATCAGGGCATGACAGCAATAGTCGGTCCCAACGGTTCAGGTAAATCGAATTTATCTGAAGCCATTCGTTGGGTCTTAGGAGAACAATCGGCTAAATCCTTGCGTGGTAACAAGATGGAAGATGTTATCTTTAATGGTTCACTCGATCGAAAGCCAGTCAATATTGCTAAAGTATCCTTGGTTTTAAATAATGAGGATCGTTATATTGATATGGACCCCAAAACGATTACGATAACGCGTCAATATAACCGTAATGGTGAGAGTTATTTTTTTATCAATCAAAAAAATGTTCGCTTAAAAGATATCACTGATTTGCTGTTGGATACAGGCTTAGGTAAAAATTCTTTCGCCATGATTTCCCAAGGTAAAGTCGAGTCCATCTTTTTAAGTAAACCAGAAGAAAGACGAGGAATTTTTGAAGAAGCAGCTGGTGTACAAAAATATCAATACCGCAAACAAGAAGCTCAAAGAAAATTGCTGCGGTCACAAGACCATTTGAACCGTGTCAGGGATATTTTACATGAATTAAAAAATCAACTGCAGCCACTTAAAGAACAAAGAGAAAAGGCTTTGACCTACCAAGAGAAAGCGGCCCAATTGAAAGAAGAAGAAATATCCTTATATACCTTTCAAATACAAGACTTTAAAGCTAAATGGCAACAAGCCAAGGACCACTACCAACAAATAAAAGCTGAATTAGACCGAGTTAAGAATGATCAAAAAACTTTTTCGCAATCAATCGATGATAAACAGAACCAATTAGACTTGATAAATCAAAGCATTGATCAAGAAGAGATGGAAAGTCGAAAACTTATCCAATTGATTGAGAGATTAAAGGGCCAAATTGAAGTGTTTCAGCAAAAAATGCTTTATGCCAATCAATCCAGTCAAGAAAGAAAACTAAATCAAGATCGCTACCAAAATCAATGGGTTGACCACCAAAAACAACAAGAGGCCCTTAATCAAAATTTAAACTCATTAGAAGAAGGTATTCGAAAAGCAAAAGAAGAAGTAAAAGCATATAATCAACAACTTAATGACTTTCAAGCGCTAAAGAATGAAGAGTTAGATCAGTTAAGGGGAGAATTGATTGACTATTATCGTCAAGAGTCGGCTATAAAGAATCGCTTGCAACAATTTGATAAATTTAGCCAACAATTCGATCAACGCAAGGAAAGCTATCAAGACCAAATCAAGGAAAATCAAATTCAAATCCAAGCTCTTGAAGACCAAGAAGTTAGCTATCACGATCAAATAAAACAAGTGAAAGCAGACTTAGAAAGCCTTCAAACTGAAGGGGAAAAGGCCCACCAAGCATTGGATCAAGCCCAAGCCAATCGTGATCAATTAAGGAAAGTAATCTACCAAGCAGACCACCAAATCCAAATGCTCCACTCCAAGTATCAAAGCTTGCTACAAATGCAAGTGGAATATGCCGGCTATTACCAAGGAGTCCGAGTCGTGATGAACCACCGTGATCAACTACAAGGAATCATTGGAACGGTAGCCGAATTAATCGAAGTTGAAAAAAACGATCAAGTTGCTATCGACATTGCTTTAGGAGCTGGTTTGCAAAATATTGTTGTAGAAAATGACCAAGCTGCTAAGCAAGCTATATCACTTTTAAAAAACAAAAGAGCCGGACGAGCCACCTTTTTACCAAGAAGTAATATGAAAGCTCGGACCCTAAAGGCCCATCACCAAGAGCTACTCCAACAAAACCAAGGAGTGGTGGGGATTGCTAGTGAACGAGTTTCTTATAAAGCAGAAAATCAGCGAGTGATTCAGCAGTTATTAGGGTCTACAGTGATTGTTGATACACTTGAAAATGCCCAGTCACTTGCTAAGGCTAGCCATCAACAGTTAAAAATCGTAACACTTGAAGGCGACTTGATCCTTCCTGGAGGCTCTGTTACAGGGGGAAGAAATAAGCATAAGTCACAATCTGTAATGGGGCGCTCTCAAGAGATTGCAAGCCTTGAAAAAGAGTTGAAAGAACTAAAAAAGAGTCAAAAAGAACAAGTGGCAACTTTTGAAAGGTGTGATCAGAAGGTTTCGCAATTTCAAACGGCTTATCAAAAAGCTTTATCAGATCACCAACAACTTAGTCAAGACCACCAAAAATTGCTGAATTTAATTGAAAATATACAGTCACAGCGAGATCAAAAAAATAAACATCTATTGATTTTAACCGATGAATTCAAGCAAATGACTCAAGATTTTGAGACTTCTCACCAAGATTTTCAAGCAGCTGAGCAAGACTTACAAGCTCTAAAGGCTAAAATTGAAGAAGTCCATCAAACCATTCAATCCATGCAATTGTCTCAATCGGAAAAACAAATGAAGATTGGGCAACTTCAAGCCGACTTGAATGAAAGCAAAACCAATTTAGCGCTTTTGGAAATGGAAACCAAACAAAAAAGAGAAAGCCTGCAAAATGAAATTAAGCAAGCACAAAATTTAGAAGAATTAATTGCTTCCAGTCAACAGTTAGAAGAAAGTGACTGGAATGAAGTTCAAAACTTAGAAAAATCAATCAGTCAATTTAAAATGGATTTAAGCCAAGCAGAAGGCGATTTAGACCAAGTCAACGCTGATTTAAGCGTTCTACGCCAAGACCGCCAGAGTTTAAATGAAAGTTTAAGGAGTCATCAGCAGGCCTTAAAAAATAGCGAAGATCAACTTCAAAATCAATACCAAGCAGAGGCCAAATGCCAAGCTAAGATTGAAAGATATGAAGATCAGATGGATCAAGATTTACTCTATCTTAATGAAACCTATGCCTTGTCGTTCGAAGCAGCTACTCAATTAGCCCAGCCTGTAGAATCTGTTGCTCAGGTAAAAGAAGTGGTTAAAAAGTTGCGTAAGGAAATTGATCAATTAGGACCTATCAACTTAGCAGCAATTCAAGACTATCAAGAAGTGGATGAACGTTATCAATTGTTATTTGAGCAAGAAAATGACCTGTTAACAGCTATGGAGCAGCTAAATAATACCATTGATGAAATGGATTCAGAAGTGGGTAGTCGCTTTAAAGAAGCCTTTCAAGCTATTAACCATCAATTTCAAAAGACCTTCACTCGTTTATTTGCTGGCGGTAAGGCTAAGTTAGAATTAACCGACCCGACCGATTTATTAACTACCGGTGTCGATATTATTGCTCAACCACCCGGTAAGCGTAAGCAAAACTTAGCCCTCTTATCAGGAGGCGAAAGAGCTTTAACGGCCATTGCTTTATTATTTGCTATTTTGGAAACAAAGACCGTTCCATTTGTGGTTCTAGACGAAGTGGAGGCAGCTTTAGATGATGCCAATGTTTACCGTTATGGGGAATACATTCAAAACTTTACCCAAGAAACGCAATTTATTGTCATTACCCACCGCAAAGGGACCATGGAATATGCCGATATTCTATATGGAGTGACTATGGAACAAACCGGTATTTCTAAACTAGCAGCGGTGAAAATGAATGATTTTGTAGCATTAGACCATCAGGAGTAGATAAAATGATTCAATTACTAGCCATCGATTTAGATGGAACCTTATTAAATAGTTCCAAAGAAGTTACAGCTAAAAACCTTGAAGCACTTGATTACGCTCAAGAGCGAGGCGTTAAAGTCGTAATATGTACAGGTAGACCTTATTCAACCATGCATCATTTAATCGATCAAATCGGCTTAAAAAGTGAGGATGATTATTTAATTCTATATAACGGTGCCTTTGTTCAAAGAATTAGTGATGGGCAAGTCTTAATACAAGAAGAGTTAAGCAGCCAAGATCTTCACTCATGGTATCGAGAGTTAACAACTTTAAATTTACCTTTAAACGTTCTAGACCAGGATTTAGTTTATGAACCCTTAACTTACCCAAAAGGTTATGAAAGTTTTTATGTGGGCAATGTTTCTACAGCCCCCCATACCAAAATTGATTTTAATGATTTTGATGAAGCCCATCGTTTTATGAAATTTGTGGTCACGATTGATGAAGCCCATTTATCGCGGCAAATTCCACTGTTAAATAAAGAACTTGTCAGTCAATATACCCTATCAAGATCCCATCCTTTCCAATTAGAAATTATGAAAGCGGGAGTCAATAAAGGAAATGCTTTAAAAAAGTTGTCTGATCAGTTAAATATTCAACCTTCTGCTATAATGGCAATAGGAGATCAGATGAATGATGAGCGCATGATTGAATTTGCTGGTCTTGGAGTGGTGATGGGAAACGGCGCAGAGACTTTAAAGCAGAGGGCTGATTTCATTACTTTATCCAATGATCAAGAAGGTGTCGCTCATGCAATTTATCAATTTATTCAATAGAATGGAGGAAGTCATATGGGATTGTTTGATCGCATCAAACGTGCTTTTACAGGTGAAGATAAGGTTGTAAAAGAAGAGGTTTTAGACCAAGAAGAACAGATTGTCTTTGAGAAGTATGATAAAGGGATGGAAAAAACACGTAAATCCTTTTCTGACCGCATCACGGATTTATTTACTTCTTGGCGCGAATTAGATGATGAATTCTACGATGATCTAGAAGAAATCTTAATTTCAGCCGATGTTGGCTTCAAAATGACTCTAGCTTTAACGGATGCTATTCGTGATGCAGTAGAAGCTGAAAATGTTCATAAAGCTCAAGATGTTAAGCGTGTTATGTTAGAACAAATGGTGGCAATTTATGAAAAAGACCAACCAGTCAATCCTGATTTAATTGAAAATCCAAACGGGCCAACCGTAGTCTTATTTGTGGGGGTCAACGGGGTAGGCAAGACGACTTCTGTCGGTAAAATTGCTTATAATTTAAAACAATCCGGACATAAGGTTTTAATGGCTGCTGCCGATACTTTTAGAGCAGGTGCAGTTGAGCAACTAAATGTTTGGGGAGAGCGCTTAGGAATACCAGTAGTGACCGGAGCGGACCAAGGAGACCCTGCTTCTGTAGTTTTCGACGCTGTGAAAAAAGCCAATGCGGAAGAGTACGATTACCTTTTAGTTGATACAGCAGGGCGTTTACAAACTAAAGCAAATCTCATGGCTGAATTAGCTAAAATGAAACGGATTATCGAAAGAGAAAATCCGAATGGCGTACAAGAAGTTCTCTTGGTTTTAGATGCAACAACCGGACAAAACGCCTTAATTCAAGCGAAACAATTTAATGAAGCAACCGAGATCAGTGGACTAGTCTTAACAAAATTAGATGGGACAGCTAAGGGGGGCGTCATTCTTTCTATTCGCCATGAATTAGATATTCCAGTTAAATATATTGGTTTGGGTGAACAAGCGAGTGACCTACAAGCTTTTGACGCTGAGAAATATATGTATACGCTTATTCGTGACTTACTTGAGAAAGAAGCCAACTAAACTTAATTAGGGACTTTTATCTGACCCAAGGCTTTTAACTGTGCTATAATGTGAATGATAGAGATAGAAGGGGTCATAATTATGAGTGAATTAGGAACAAGATTACGTGAAGCACGCGTAAATAAAGGGTATACACTTAATACCCTGCAACAAATGACTAAAATTCAAAAAAAATATTTACAAGCGATCGAAGAAGGCCAACTGGAAGAACTACCGGGAAACTTCTATGCCCGAGCCTTTGTGAAACAGTATGCCGATATGGTAGGTTTAGATGGAGATACTCTTTTAAAGGAATATGCTAGTGAGTTGGAAGTGCAAAACAATGAAAGCAGTCCGATAAGAGAAGAAGAGGCTGAAATGCCAAGTCGGTTACGTAGCCGTCATTTAAATGATGAATCGAATCGGATGGAGAAAATCCTCTCTTATATTCCCATGGCTATTCTATCAGCAATTATTATCTGTATTATCGGTATCTTAATTTATACCATTCGTCAGATTTCAACGGAAGATAATCAAGTCGCTCAAACCAATAATAATGCTGATGTCTTAGAAATTGTTAAGCCGTCGGCTAATCCAGTCGATGGATCGACAAAAGAGCCAGAGGTGACTGAAAAAGCTAATAACAAAAAAGACTTAGCGGAAAACCAGCTTTTAGTTGGAAAAGAAGTAATTACTGAAATCTCTCAAGCTGGCGAGATTAAAACCTACCAATTAGAAGGTCCAATTGAAAATTATCAATTTGGTGCCAAAGGAAATGCCTTTGTTTGGGTCGGTATTTATGAAGAAGGAAGTATGGTAGTTGACCAAACGATTTCTAAAGATGAAGTTTTAGAACATCAAGCCAATGATACAACCAAGACTGTGCGGATGGAATTAGGTTATCCAGAAGGGGCTCAATTTATAGTCAACGGTAAAACAGTTGAGCCTGATCCGAGTGTTCCTGGCGTTATTATCTTTAAAGTTAAAGATGAAACGGCCTCTTCAACTGAAGAGCTAGCCATTGATGAGCTGGGAGAAAAGAATGAAGAAACTTCTTATGAAGGTCCAGCGGTATTAGACCCCAATTATTCATCAGGAGAGTAAATTATGAACATTGCTAATCGTTTAACTGTTTTTAGAATATTCTTAATCCCTATCTTTGTTTGTCTTTTAACTTTACCTTTGGATTGGGGCAATCTAACACTGTTAGGAACGACTCTTGCTACCCCTTACTTTATTGGGGGGCTCGTATTTGCCATAGCATCCTTTACGGACTATTTGGATGGTTACTTAGCGCGAAAATTACATTTAGTCACTTCCTTTGGTGTCTTTGCGGATCCAATGGCAGACAAGCTGTTAGTCATTGCAGCACTTATCCTGTTGGTTGAACACCAATTCATCCCAGCTTGGATCGTTATTATTATTATTAGTCGTGAGTTATTAGTGACCGGTTTAAGAGTTCTACTCGCTCAATCTAATGGTAAAGTAATGGCAGCGGCCTGGCCTGGAAAAGTTAAAACCTTCAGTCAAATGTTTGCCATTTTGTTCTTTCTTTGGAATAATGCTGGCTTTACATGGTTGCCTTTCTCATTGGCACATTTTTTAATGGGAGTTGCTTTATTCTTTACTGTATATTCAGGTGTAGAATATTTTTATAAAGCGAGACATCTTTTTACCGATATTAAGTAGATTATTTTCATTAAAAGTCATCGTTTTGATGGCTTTTTTTTAAAGAAAACACCTTTTTTAATTTTAATAGGTATATATAAAATGGAGGGCCTGCAATGAAGTTAGAAATTATCACAGTGGGGACCGAATTGGTTCAAGGACAGACCATTAATACCAACGCAGCACTACTAGCTCAAGCATTTGCTTCAATAGGTATTTTGTCTTTCAACCAACAAGTGGTAGACGACAATCCAACGCGACTTGAAGAAGCAATTAGAATCGCTGCGACTAGAGCAGAACTAATTGTTTTAGCTGGTGGGATAGGGCCGACCCATGATGATTTAACCAAAGAAAGTTTAGCCCACTTTCTTGGTCAAGAATTAATTGTTGATTTTCAACAATGGCAATACATTCAAGATTATTTTAAAAAACAAAATCGTCAACTTTCACCCTTAGAGTATAAACAAGCTTTAACCTTTAAAGAGGGGTATTGTTTTCATACAGAAGATGGCTTAGCCTGTGGCAGCTTATATTTTGCTGCTGATGCTAATCAATATTACCTATGTTTACCAGGCCCACCTAGTGAGTTAAAGGCCATGCTTGAAAAAGAAGTTTTACCTTATTTTAAAGAAAAAATTGACCAGACCATAGCAATTAAATCCATCTATTTAAATTTTTATGGGATTGGCGAGTCGCAAGTGGCCCATATATTAGATCCAATTATTAAAAAAACAAAAGAGCTGGAAATCGCGATTTATGCTAAGCCTAGACATATTCGCCTAGTCTTGAATCAAAAGCAAGAAAAAATAGCTGACAATAACCAATTATTAGATAAAACAGCCCAGCAAATAATCGCTAAATTAAAAGACTATTACATAGGTGAAGGAAGAGAACATACTATAGAAGCTTATTTGATTGATCGATTGAAGCAGCTGAATCTCACTCTTTCTGGTGCTGAGAGTTTAACAGGAGGTAAAATGCTCAGTCGCCTCACTCAGATTCCAGGTGCTTCAACAGTCATAAAGGGTGGCTTTGTGGTCTATCAAGCGCAAACCAAGGTAGATTTGTTATCGGTTGATCCTATGATAATTGAAGAATATTCAGTCTATAGTGAGCAATGCGCTTGTGCTATGGCCGAACAATGCTTAAAATTAAGTGGCAGTGACCTCGCTCTGGCTTTAAGCGGAGTAGCAGGTCCGGGCTCTGATCAAGGACATCCAGCTGGAGAAGTCTATCTGGCTTGTGCAAGTAAAAATCGTCCGACCGAATGGCAGAAACTCATGCTTCCCAATCGAGGGCGCGACTATGTACGGGACTTGGCCACTAATTATGGTTATGAATTAATTAAGAGAGTAGTCGAACAAAAGTTCGCAAAAAACTTGAGTTTGGACTAAATAATTGTTAAGATAAGATTACCTTGATGAACGGAGGAAATAATATGGTAGATGCCAACAGACAAAAAGCCTTAGATCAAGCGCTAAAAAATATAGAAAAAAGTTATGGAAAAGGTGCAATCATGCGTTTGGGTGATCGAACAAGCGTTGAAATTGATACAGTTCCTTCAGGCTCCCTCGCCCTAGATGTGGCCCTTGGAATTGGCGGTTATCCTCGAGGACGGGTCATTGAATGTTATGGACCGGAATCTTCTGGTAAGACTACTGTTGCCCTACATGCCATTGCATCTGTCCAAAAGAAAGGGGGCTTAGCTGCCTTTATCGATGCTGAGCATGCTTTAGATCCTGTTTACGCTGAGAAATTAGGAGTTGATATTAACGAATTATTACTCTCTCAACCAGATACAGGAGAACAAGCTTTAGAAATAGCAGATGCCTTGGTCTCATCAGGAGCAGTCGATATTGTAGTGGTTGACTCTGTAGCAGCCTTAGTACCACGAGCTGAGATTGAAGGTGAGATGGGAGATTCGCACATTGGTTTGCAAGCGCGTTTGATGTCGCAAGCCATGCGTAAATTGTCCGGCTCAATTAATAAAACCAATACGATTGCTTTCTTTATTAACCAGATTCGTGAAAAGGTGGGTGTAATGTTCGGTAACCCAGAAGTAACCCCTGGTGGTCGTGCCTTGAAGTTTTATTCTTCTATTCGTCTTGAAGTCAGAAGAACTGAAAGCCTTAAGCAAGGCGGTGATGTGTATGGTAACCGGACACGGATTAAAGTCGTTAAAAATAAACTGGCACCACCGTTTAAAGAAGCCATGGTCGACATTGTTTATGGTTACGGTATTTCGCAAATTGGAGAGCTTGTAGACATGGCATCTGATTTGGATATTATTAACAAGGCAGGTTCTTGGTATTCATATAAAGAAGAAAGAATTGGTCAAGGACGCGAAAGTGCTAAACAATTCTTAGAAGATAACCCACACATCTTTGAAGAGATTGATCAACAAGTTAGACAGCATTATCAAATTGGTGGACATTCGGCAGTAACTTCTGAAGAAGCCGATGAAGAAGCACTAGAAAAAATTAAAGAAATTAAAAAATAATTTTTTGAGATATTTTTTTAAAACTAGCAAAACGCAAATTATAAAGCTTAAAAAGGCCCCTCAATCCAATGAGGGTCTTCTTTTTTATAAAAAAAGCGTCAGAAAAATTTGAGGCTAAATAGTCATAATGATCCTTTGAATTATTTGACTATGGCTGCGATTAAAAGTATTATAAAAGTTGTGGAAAGCCACGATTAATTTTTACACCATATTAATTAATGAAAAAACTAAATAGATACGGAGGTGACTCTTATGGAAAATTTGATTCCACTCGCCTTCGCTATCGTTGCTTTAATTGCTGGTTTTGTTATTGGTTATATCGTTAAACAAAAATCAGATGAAAAAAATATTGCGGGTGCAAAAGCAAATGCCGAAGCAATTATTGATGATGCGATAAATCAAGCCCAAACTTTAAAACGCGAAGCGCTTTTTGAAGCGAAGGAAGAAAATATCAAATACCGTAATGAGATTGAAAACGAGCTGAAAGATCGTCGCCAAGAAGCGACAAAATTTGAAAATCGTTTAATTCAAAAAGAAGAAAACCTGGATAAGAAAAGTAATACTTTAGATAATCGTGAATCTCTATTAGAAAATAAAGAAGCAGATTATTTAAAACGTAAAGATGAATTGGTTGAAAAGGAAAGTGAAATTGAACAACTTATCTTAAAAGGCCAAGAAGAATTAGAAAGAATTGCTATGATGTCAAGAGATGATGCAAAAGAAATCATTCTTAAAGAGACAGAAGAGACACTTTCTAACGAAATGGCTGTCATGATACGTGATGCTGATCAAAAAGCTAAAGAAGAAGCGGACCGTAATGCGAAAGAAATCATTCTTCAAGCTATTCAACGTTCGGCAACAGACCTAGTCACAGATAATTCTGTATCGGTTGTGCACTTGCCAAATGATGATATGAAGGGTCGGATTATTGGTCGAGAAGGACGGAATATTCGCACCTTAGAAAGTCTAACAGGTATCGATTTAATTGTAGATGATACACCTGAAACAGTCGTTTTAAGTGGCTTTGATCCAATTCGTCGAGAAATTGCTAAGCTCGCTCTTGAACATTTAATTCAAGATGGCCGAATTCATCCTGCTAGGATTGAAGAAATGGTTGAGCGGGCACGTAAGGAAATGGATGAGCGCATCCGCGAAGTCGGTGAAGAAGCTGTCTTTGATGTTGGTATTCACGCTATTCATCCTGATCTAATTAAAATTATCGGTCGTTTAGCTTACCGGACTTCCTATGGTCAAAATGTCTTAAAACACTCTGTTGAAGTTGCAAAGTTAGCAGGGGTAATGGCCGGTGAATTGAATGAAGATGTAGTCTTAGCCAAAAGAGCGGGCTTACTTCATGATATTGGTAAAGCATTAGACCAAGAAATTGAAGGTTCTCACGTTGAAATTGGTGCAGAAATTGCTAATCGTTATAAAGAAAATGAGGTAGTTATTAATGCAATTGCTTCTCACCATGGCGATACTAAAGCAACTTCTGTTATTTCAGAACTAGTCGCAGCGGCTGATGCCTTATCTGCTGCAAGACCAGGTGCACGAAGTGAATCCTTAGAAAACTACATTCGTCGCTTGAAACAATTGGAAGAAATCGCCAATGAAAATGAAGGCGTTACTCAATCCTATGCTATCCAAGCAGGTCGAGAAGTACGTGTGATTGTCGCTCCAGACAAGATCAATGATGCTAAAGCGGCTGCTTTAGCAAGAAGTGTGAAACAACGCATTGAAAATGAAATGAAATATCCAGGAAATATTAAAGTAACGGTGATACGCGAAATACGAGCCGTAGAGTATGCGAAATAAAGACAAGGCACAACCCCTTTTGGAGTTGTGCTTTTTATATCATGATAATGATGAGAGCTTTTGCTAAAATAGAGCTAGTCAAAACCTTTACTTCTAAGAGAACCTTTGCTTAAATCTCAAATTGTTATTAATTAATTATTAACAAGCAAGTAGAAAGAAAGCTTATTTGGCTTATGTCATTATCATGATATCAATTCAAAACCAATCAACGATTAAATGAACTAGAGGATGAGTAGCCATGTCAAGTAAAGAAACCCCTATGATGCAACAATATCTATCCATTAAAGCCAAGCATCAAGATTCCATCTTGTTTTTTCGTTTAGGCGATTTTTATGAAATGTTTTATGAAGATGCTATTACTGCTGCAAGAGTATTAGAAATCACGCTGACTTCCCGTAATAAAAAAGCCCAAGATCCAGTGCCCATGTGTGGGGTTCCTTATCATTCAGCCACCGAATATATCCGTCGTTTAATCCAAGAAGGCTATAAAGTGGCTATTTGTGAACAATTAGAAGATCCACGACTCACCAAAGGAATGGTCAAAAGAGATGTTGTTCAAATCATTACACCAGGAACCATTTTGGTCGACCAAGCACTCAAACACAAAGAAAATAATTACCTAGCCGCTTTTTTAAAAGCAAAAAACACTTACCATTTGGTTTATGTTGATATTTCAACGGGTCAAAGTCGGATGACTCAAACAGAAGATTGGAATCAATTTGTCAGTGAAATTCAAACGGTTAAACCCAGTGAGTGGATTATCGATGAGGAAGGAAGATCAGGTTTTAGCCAAGAAGAACTGAGCCTACTGCAAGAAAGGATTACGGCTTTTAAATCAACCTTTACACCTGCCGCTTTAACAGAAAATTTCTTTAAGCTAAAAGAGGCAAGCCCTGTTCAAACAGAACTTTTAAAATACTTATCAGCTTATCTTAAATCGATACAACCCCATGCTTTTGATTATTTAAAAGAGGTAGAAGAATACACCCTATCTGCCTATTTACAGATGAATCAATACACTAAGGTGCAATTAGAATTAACCGAATCTTTAAGAACTCAAAAGCGAAAAGGGTCTTTATTGTGGCTGATAGACCGCACGCAAACGGCCATGGGAGGAAGACTATTACATCAGTGGTTGGATAAACCCTTATTACAAAAACAAGCTTTAATTAGCCGCCATCAAAAGGTAGCCGGTTTAATTAATCATTACTTTCTTCGCCTTGAATTAATCAATATTTTAAAAAATATCTATGACCTTGAACGCTTGGTAACAAAACTATCTTTACAGACTGCCAATGCTAGAGAAGTTGACCAATTGCGCCAGTCTTTAAAACAAATACCTCTTCTTAATCAGTATCTCCAACAATTGAACGAAAGCATGGATTCAGTGGATCAATTTCAAGCCTTGCCTGAATTTAATGAGCTTTTGGCTATTATTAATGAAGCTTTGGTCGATAATCCACCAATTTCATTAACAGAAGGTAGAATCATTAAAGACCGCTATCATAAGCAGTTGGATGGTTATCGTGATGCTTTAGATAATGGTGAAAGTTGGCTAATTGATTATCAAGAGCGTGAACGTCAAAGAACCGGCCTAAAAACCCTGAAAGTAGGCTATAATAAAGTCTTTGGCTATTACTTAGAGATGAGCCGTCTGCAAGCACAAGACTTTGACGATCCGACTTATGTCCGCAAGCAAACGTTAGCTAACAATGAACGCTATATTACAGACGAACTTAAACAAATAGAAAGTACCATTCTGGGGGCCCAGGAAAAGGCTGAAAAGTTAGAGTACCATCTCTTTATTGAATTACGCAATCGTTTAAATACCTATTCTAGCCAATTGCAAGAATTGGCACAAGCGGTAGCCACTCTAGATGTTTTATGTTCTTTTGCTGAATTAAGTGAGGAAGAAAACTTCACCCAAGCTCATCTGTCTGATCAAAGAAAAGATTTTGAAATAAAAGAAAGTCGTCATCCCGTTTTGGAGAAGTTAATCGGACGCGCTAAGTTTATCGCCAATGACTTTGACTTAGACCAAGATCAATTTGTTCTACTATTAACCGGACCTAATATGTCGGGCAAGTCGACTTATATGCGTCAAATCGCCTACAGTGTGATTCTTAATCAAATCGGTTGTTTTGTCCCTGCTAAAGAGGCGAGACTGCCCTTAGTCGATCAAATCTTTACTCGGATTGGATCTTCTGATGATTTAACCAGTGGGCAATCCACCTTTATGGTAGAAATGATAGAGACCAATTATGCCTTACAAAACGCCACAGACCGCAGTCTTATCCTCTTTGATGAGATTGGTAGAGGAACCGCCACCTTCGACGGTATTGCCCTAGCGGAAGCGATTCTTTACCATATTGCTCAAAAAGTGGGGGCTGCTACCATTTTCTCTACCCATTATCATGAATTAACGGACCTTGACCAAACACTTTCTCAAATAAAAAACATTCATGTTGGAGCAGTGGAAGAAGCCGGTCATTTAGTTTTTCTCTATAAGATCTTAGCTGGACCAGCGGATAAGTCCTACGGCATTCATGTAGGACGCTTAGCAGGCCTGCCGGAATCAGTCTTGCGACAAAGTCAAGTGGTGTTGGATGAGTTAGAAGCTAATGCCAAGCATTTACGCAACCATCAAGTTGATCCAATAGATCTCTTGCCAATCCCTGAAGAAGAGCAAACTAAAGAAAGCTCTTCGAAGATTGAAACGGCTCTTGAAGCAGTAGATGTTAATCAAATGACCCCCCTAGATGCTTTAAATTTCTTAGCCCAATTAAAACAAGAATTGAAATAAAGAAAGGAGGCCGCAATGGGAATTATTAAACAAATGGATATCGCTCTAGCCAATCAGATTGCAGCCGGAGAAGTGGTTGAAAGACCGGCTTCAGTCGTTAAAGAATTGTGTGAAAACGCCATTGATGCCAAAGCAGATCAGATTCAAGTGGAAGTAAAAGAAGCGGGTATTCAACAAATTATAGTGATTGATAATGGTCAAGGAATGGTGGAAGAAGATCTTCACCAATCCGTTTTAGCTCATGCGACCAGTAAAATATATTCCCTACCAGACCTTTTTCAGATTACTTCTTTAGGATTTAGAGGAGAGGCCCTAGCTTCTATAGCTTCAGTAGCCAAAATCAGAATTGAGTCGACTTGGAATGAAGCAAACCAAGCCAGTCAAAGTGGTCATTTTATTGAAGTTGAAAATTCAAAAATAATCAATCAAGGTTCTTGCCCGCCCCGTAATGGGACTACCGTGCAAGTGGATTCAATTTTTTATAATACACCAGCCCGACTCAAGCATTTAGCCAGTCTGCAAACTGAAATGCGCCATATTCTTAAGGTAATCCAGAATTTAGCTATAGCCTATCCAAGTATTTCTTTTACTTTAATTTCAGATGGAGATCGTTTGCTACAAACGGTCGGTAAGGGGGATTTGAAGCAAACCATTGCTCAACTGTACTCACCCCAGCAAGCAAGAGAAATGCTAGCCTTCAAGCAATCGGACATAGAGTTTGGCCTAGAAGGATTGATCTCACCACCCACCTTGACTCGAACTAGTCGCAATTATATTCACTGGATGGTCAATGGTCGAACAGTCAAGAGTCCTTTTCTTAATAATGTGTTGATCAAGGCTTATGGCAAGCAGTTAATGATCGGTCGTTTTCCTTTGAGTTTTATTCAAATAACAACGGATCCTCGCTTGGTAGATGTCAATGTGCATCCTACCAAACAGAGTATTCGCTTAAGTAAGGAAGCGGAACTGGCTAAACTATTAACTCAAGCCGTTCAAGCAAGCTTATTACAAAACCGCGCCATTCCTGAAGCAGGAGACAGCCTATTTAGACCTACTCGTTTCTACCAACAAAATAAGGGGCAATTAGACTGGATCAGCCAAACATCCCATCTAGCAGAAGATAAGCAAGCTATAGAGCTGTCTCGTCCTGATTCTAACCAGATAAAAATGGATGAGTACACAAAAGTCAGTGACTTCCCAACTGAAAAGACTCAAGGGATGATGGAAGCATTAAGCTCTCAAGTAGTAGAAAAAGAGGCATTGAATCAACAAGAAAAACCAAAGATGATTGATTTTAGTCAGCTACGCTATGTAGGTCAGATTCATGGCACCTATTTAATTGCTGAAGGTCCTTCTTCTTTCTACTTAATTGATCAACACGCTGCCCAAGAGAGAGTCCGTTATGAAAAATTAATGGCTGACCAAGTGGATGTTGACCAGCAGCAGGATTTTTTGATGCCCAAGCTATTTAGTTTTGATTTAAAAACGGCGCAAATGGCAGAAGAATATAGCGACCGTTTGGCCGAAATAGGGATTCACTTACAAGCTTTTGGTCCTAAATCCTATCAAATGCAAAGTCACCCCACCTGGTTAGAAGCCGATGAATTGGACCAGATAGTGCCAGACTTATTAGACCGTTTGAGCCGGCAAGAAGATCTTTCAGTTAATCAATTGAAAGAAGCGAGCATTATCATGCAGTCTTGTCGTGGTGCTATTAAGGCCAACCATCGCCTAGCAGACAGTGAGGCCATTCATCTACTTGCTGAAATGAACGATTTGCAAGATCCATTGCATTGTCCCCATGGTCGTCCAGTATTTATCGAATTCGATCCGACCACTATTGAAAAACTGTTTAAACGTATTCAAGATCATCATTTAGGAGGAAGAGAAAATGACTAAAAAAGATTATCAAGATAAAATTAAAAATTTAGACCCCATTCAATACCATGTGACACAAGAAGCAGGTACTGAAAGACCTTTTAGCGGTAAATATGACCAGTTTGACCAAAAAGGCATTTACGTTGATATTGTGTCAGGAGAGCCCTTATTTTCGAGTAAGGATAAGTTTGATGCTGGCTGTGGCTGGCCATCCTTTACTCAACCAGTTAAGGGAACTGAATTGCAAGAATTAGAAGACCATAAATTATCCAGACCTCGAACAGAAGTTCGCTCCAAGCAAGCGGATTCTCATTTGGGCCATGTCTTTAATGATGGGCCAAAGGATAAAGGAGGCTTGAGATACTGTATTAACTCAGCCGCTTTACGCTTTATTCCTTATGAGGAGATGGACCAAGCAGGTTATAGCGATTATAAGAAATGGGTGGAATAGTTAATGTATCAATACATTCAAGGACAAGTTAAGCAGATTCAACCCACTTACTTAGTTCTAGAAGCTAATGGTATAGGTTACCAAATCTGGTGTGCTAATCCTTTCCGTTGGCAAGAAAAGATGCAAGAAAGCATCACACTCTTTATCGAATTAGTAGTCAGAGAAGATGCAATGCTCCTATATGGTTTTATGGACGAGGCTGAAAAGAACCTCTTTTTACAATTGAATAAAGTTTCCGGTATTGGCCCCAAGTCGGCTCTATCCATTCTAGCGTTAGATGATCAAGTGGGCTTGGTGCAAGCTATTGAATCGGCTGATGCCAAGTATTTAATGAAGTTCCCAGGGGTGGGTAAAAAAACAGCCCAGCAAATGATTTTAGACTTACAAGGTAAGCTTGATTTGAGTCAAATGAAAGAAAGTGAAGACTTACCAACAGCTAAAAATAGTTATTTAGAAGAAGTAAAACAAGCCTTAGATGGTTTAGGCTATTCTAAGCGTGAGATTGAGCGCATCATGCCAAAAATAGAAAAAGAAGCCATCCAATCAACCCAAGAAGGTTTGAGTTTAGCCTTTAAGCTCTTAATAAAATAAGCAAGAGAAAGGAATCAATATGGATCAAGAAAGATTTGTATCAAGTGAAAGCTTGAGTGAAGATGATCAACAGCTTACCACTTTGAGACCCCAATTATTAAAAGATTATATCGGTCAATCGAAGGTTAAAAACGAATTGAATGTCTATATTCAAGCAGCCTTGAAGCGATCAGAAGCGCTCGATCATGTCTTACTCTATGGGCCTCCTGGCTTAGGTAAAACCACTCTTGCCATGGTGATTGCCAATGAGTTAGACGTTAAAATTCAAACAACTTCAGGCCCAGCTATTGAGCGACCGGGTGATTTATTAGCCATTCTTAATGAACTGGATGCTGGCGATATTCTTTTTATTGATGAAATTCACCGCTTACCTCGCATTGTTGAAGAAGTACTTTACTCAGCCATGGAAGATTATTATGTCGATATTGTTATTGGACAAGGAGCTAGTTCCCAGCCCATTCATTTTGAATTGCCACCCTTTACTTTAATAGGAGCAACCACACGGGCGGGGATGCTTACTCAACCCCTGCGTGATCGCTTTGGCATTATGGCCCACATGCAGTACTATGAGGTCAAAGATTTAGAAAAAATCGTTAAACGGTCTGCTAGAGTCTTTCAAATCGACATCGATGATCAAGCCAGTAAAGAATTGGCCGTAAGAAGTCGTGGCACGCCAAGAATAGTTAACCGTATGTTAAGACGGGTGCGTGATTTTGCACAAGTTCATGGCGATGGCAATATTCATATCAAGGATACCAAAGAAGCTTTAAAAGTCTTACAAATTGATGCTTTAGGCTTAGACCCGCTTGATCGTAAACTTTTAAAGACGATGATTGAATTTTATGGTGGAGGACCGGTTGGAATTGCCACCCTTGCTGCCAATATTGGAGAAGATATCGTGACCCTGGAAGATATGTATGAACCTTATCTTGTCCAACAAGGCTTTATTAAGCGTACGCCTCGAGGACGGATGGTTACCGAATTAACATATCGCCATTTAAATTATCCCCTGAAAGAAAAATAGAAAGAAGAAAACGATGACTTATACAACTAAAGATTTTGATTATCATTTACCAGAAGAATTGATTGCTCAAACTCCCTTAAAGGACCGCTCATCATCGCGTATGTTGGTCTTAGACCGTCAAAGTCAGCAAACAATCGATACAGACTTTAAACATATGCTTGATTATTTAAAGCCTGGGGATGGCTTAGTAATTAATGAAACCAGAGTTATTCCCGCGCGTTTATTTGGCGTTAAACCGGATACCGGGGGACATATTGAGGTCCTTTTATTAAAAAACACCCAAGGTGACCAATGGGAATGTCTAGTTAAACCAGGTAAAAGAGCTCGTTTAGGGACCGTCTTACATTTTGGCGACCAAGCCCAATTAGTGGGAACAATTATCGAACATAAGGAAGACGGAGGAAGAGTTATTGAGTTTTCTTATCAAGGTGTTTTCCTAGAAGTGTTAGAATCCCTAGGTCAAATGCCTTTACCACCTTATATAAAGGAAAAATTGGATGATCCAGATCGCTATCAAACGGTCTATGCCAAGCAAAATGGTTCGGCCGCTGCTCCAACAGCTGGCTTGCACTTTACTCAAGAACTAATGCAAGAGGCAATAAATAAAGGCATTGAGATTATTCCGATTGTGCTGCATGTTGGCTTGGGAACCTTCCGACCTGTTTTTGTAGAAAAGATTGACCAACACCAAATGCACGCTGAATATTATCAAATCAGCCCAGAATCGGCTGAAAAAATTCAAAACATTCGTAAAAGAGGTGGCAAGATCACAGCAGTCGGTACAACCTCTGTGCGCACCTTGGAAACAATTGCACGTGACCATCAAGGGCAAATTGTGCCAGCTTCTGGTTGGACGGATATTTTTATCACGCCAGGTTTTAAATTTCAAGCAGTTGATCATTTAATTACTAATTTCCACTTACCGCAATCAACCTTAGTTATGTTGGTTTCAGCCTTTTATGATCGCGATAAAATTTTACAAGCCTATCAACATGCAGTGGATCATAAATATCGTTTCTTTAGTTTTGGAGATGCGATGTTCATTCTCTAAATAAACACAGTGGAAGGTGAGAAAAGCAAATGCTATTCAATGTTCGTAGCTCTTATTCTTTATTGCAATCCACCCTTGATTTAAATCAATATGTAGCTAAAGCTAAGTCCCTAGGCTACACGCATCTTGGCTTAGCCGATCAAGGAGTCTTACATGCTAGTCTTAAGTTTTACCTAGCCTGCCAAAAAGCAGACCTTCATGCCATGATAGGGCTTAGCTTGAACTTGCCGGGACGCCTGGACCAAAGTCAAAGCTATCCTATAATTCTTTATGCCCTGAATTACCAGGGCTATTTAGCTTTGATTCAACTTTCTAAATTAATCAACCAAAGCCATCCAGATTATCAGCAAATTGATCATCTGATGAAAGAAGCTAGCCAATCATTGGTTATCATTACTGCCGGCAAGAAGGGAGAATTAGAACAAGCCCTTCTACATGAGAATTTTGAAGCAGGACAAGCGATTCTTCAGTCTTGGCTTCATATTTTTCCGCAAGACAATTTTTATCTAGGACTTTCGATTTATCCCTTCAATGAATTAGAAGTTTCATGGCTATCTCAATTTGCTCGTAACCACCAATTAAAGATGGTTTGTAACCAAGCAGTCGAAAGTCTCACCAGTGAAGAAGGTTTTGCTATAAGGATTTTACAAGCGATTGATCGCGGTGAAAGCTTGGATCCTTCAATTATGACCTATCGGACGTCTCATTATTTATACGGCCGTAATGAATTAGAAGACTTGTATTTACAAAAGGGACTGGAGCAGGTAGTCACCAATAGTCATGCTTTGGAAGAACGTATGCAAGTGCAGCTGCCCATTAATCAGTCGCTCCTACCTAAATTTAAAACACCAAATAATATAGCTGCTAAAGACTATTTAAAACACCTATGTCAAAACAAGCTAGCAGAGTTAAAAGTTGATCAAGTGCCCATTTATCAAGAACGCTTAGACCATGAATTAACTACCATCGATCAAATGGGTTTCAATGATTATTTCTTAATTGTTTGGGAAATTATGGCCTTTTGTTATGAATATAATATCCGAACGGGTCCAGGGCGAGGGTCTGCTGCTGGCTCTTTAGTAGCCTATCTATTAGGAATTACTAAGATAGACCCGATAGAATATGATTTACTCTTTGAACGCTTTTTAAATCCTGAACGCTACAATATGCCCGATATTGATATCGATATTCCAGATGATAAAAGAGACCAAGTGCTTCGTTATGTCGCCCAAAAATATGGCAGCCAGCAGGTAGCTCAATTGGTGACTTTCGGTAGTTTTGGGGCCAAGCAATCACTACGCGACACCCTCAGAGTCTTGTCCTATCCTAAAATGGTGCAAGATCGCTGGTCCAAGACCATACCAACTGAAGTGTCCATCCGCTTGCAGGATGCTTATCAAAAGTCTAGCGCTTTAAGACAGTTAATTGCTGAAGATTCTGTAAATGAACAAATTTTTAAAACTGCTCTCACCATTGAGGGCTTGCCACGACATACTTCTACCCATGCTTCAGGAGTTGTGATTGCCGATCAAGATTTGAGTCGCTGGGTGCCCGTTACAACAAGAGAAGGCCAAATACAGCTTACGCAATTTGATATGGAAGATGTCGAACGAGTAGGTTTGTTAAAAATGGACTTTCTGGGCTTGAAAAACTTACAAATCCTAGATACTATTTTGAATTTAATTAAGCAAAATCAAGGCTTAGCCATTGACATCGATGCCATTGATCGTGAGGATTCAGCCACTTTAAGACTTTTCCAAGAAGCTAACACCCAAGGAGTCTTCCAGTTTGAATCTGAAGGAATTCGCCAAGTTTTAAGAAGATTAAAACCGGAAAGTTTTGAAGATATTATCGCAGTCAATGCTTTATACCGACCGGGGCCTATGCAACAAATTTCTCATTTTATCAACCGCAAGCATGGTAAGGAAAAAATTGATTATATCCATCCGCTTTTAGAAGGAATTTTACAAAAAACCTACGGAATTATCGTTTATCAAGAGCAAGTTATGCAAATCTGCCAAAAGTTGGCTGGTTTTAGTTTAGGGCAAGCCGACCTCTTGAGAAGAGCCATGGGTAAAAAAGAGATGGACCTAATGAAAGACCAACAAGTTGCTTTTCTAAAGGGTTGTCAAGAGCGTGGACTGGATAGTCAAACCAGTCAGCAAGTTTTCCATTATATTTATCAATTTGCCAATTATGGTTTTAATCGGGCGCACGCTGCTGTTTATTCGACTTTGGCCTACCAACTAGCTTATTTAAAGGTTCACTATCCATTAGAGTTCTTTACAGCCCTCTTAAACCATGGGCGATCAATTCATCAAAGTTTGGATGAATACCTATTAGATGCCAAACGTACGGTAGGACCCTTTTTAATGGTGGATATCAATCGCTCACATACTAATTTTAAAATTGAAAAAGGGGCTATTCGAATTGGTTTAATGGCTATCAATGGACTCAGACATGATTTTTGTCAAGTCATTTTAGATGAGCGCAATTTAGCTGGGCCTTTTACCGATTTCCAAAACTTTCTATCACGGATGCCCCTTAAATTTCTAAAGACCAATTTAATTCAAGCGCTAATAGATGCCGGTGCACTCGACACCTTTGGCTACACACGAGCGACCTTGACCGAGAACTTAGAACATTTTATTCAATTTCGCAAGATTTCAGGCAATCATATTAACTTATTAAAAGAGATTGAACCTAAAATTAATTTGGTCAGAGAGTGGCCTAAAGCCCATTTACTCAAGCGTCAACGTGAAGTACTAGGCTTGCAATTAGCTGGCCATCCTATTGATGAGTTTTTAAAACTGATTGAAGGAGATCAAAGCTTTCTATCTATTGGAGCTTTAAAATCCTTAAAAATGCCTAAAGGTAAAAAAGTAAAAGTTCTAGCCTATATCGAGCACATGAAAGTCATTGAAACTAAGAAAAAAGACCAGATGGCTTTTTACCGTCTCAATGATGGCAGTCAAAATATTTCTCTGGTTAGTTTCCCTGAAAGTTATCAACGATTTGGCCACCAGCTCAAAGAGGGTCAAGTGGTGGCTTTGCAAGGCCAACTAAGCCTAGATCGACAAGGTCAGCCACAAATTGTTTTGGATAAATTACTGCCCTTACCAGAAGATGAAAAGCAATCCCATTCATCACCAATTCGTCAAGTATTTATTAAATTACTAGCCGGGGCTTCTAGTCAGCAATTAGTGGAAAAATTAAAAGCTTTAGCGGTAGAAAACCCAGGTCCTTTAGAAATAATCATGGTCGATGCCAACCGCAATGCTTGGAAATTAGAGTCTTTATATAATATTTCTATGGCAGATCGGGTGGTGGATGAGTTAAAAGCTCTTTTTGGAGAAAATAATGTCTATTTTAAATAATGAATCTGACTGATAATCATATCAACGGACAGGCTTTTTAATTCATGTTAAAATATTATTAAGAGAGTTAATGAATAAGAAGAGGTGACTTATGAGACGTTTAGCAGTGCTAACAAGTGGAGGTGACGCTCCCGGAATGAACGCCGCTATTCGAGCTGTTGTTGAACAGGGCCTCCATCATCAAATTGAGGTAGTAGGTGTTCAACACGGTTTTAAAGGTTTAGTGGAAGGTGAATATAGGAAAATAGGGATCAACGACCTCACTCATGCCATTCGTAGAGGAGGAACCATCCTTTATTCAGCCAGGTACCCTGAATTTAAACAGTTAGAAGTACAAAAAAAAGCCATTCAACAAATGGAATCCCTAGGAATTGAAGGCTTAATTGTTATTGGAGGAGATGGCTCCTTCCAAGGAGCTCTAGCTCTTACTAAATTAGGTTTTCCAGCTATTGGTATTCCAGGAACCATTGATAATGATATTCCAGGGACCGAATATACGATAGGGTTTGACTCTGCCATGTCGGCAGCGATTGAAGCCATCGATAAAATTTCTGACACAGCGGCCTCACATAACCGTACCTTTGTAGTCGAAGTGATGGGACGTAACGCGGGGGATATTGCTATATGGGCCGGAGTGGCTGTGGGAGCCGATGCCATTGTTATTCCTGAAGAAGATTTCTTTATCGGTGACATTGCTCGCAGAGTCAATACGGCTCTTAGTCATGGGAAAGACCATGCTTTAATCGTGTTAGCCGAAGGTGTCATGGGTGTGGAAGAATTTATCAAAGAATACAAAAAAGAAGCCCCTGATCAAAGTGTTCGTGGGGTTAACCTCTCCCACATTCAAAGAGGGGGTAATCCAACAGGTCGTGATCGTGTTTTTGCTACATTAATGGGTGCTAAGGCAGTGGATTTAATTCTTCACGGACAATCGGGTATTTTCGTCGGCATTACCAATGAAGAATTATCCGTTTGTGACATCGTTGAAACCTTAACCAAATCCAAGCACAAAGTAAGAGATGATTTGTACGAAATTAATCGTAGCTTAACGGATCGCTATTGAGCATGAAAAGGAGTTAATATGAAGAAAACAAAGATCGTTGGCACAATGGGGCCGGCAACTCAATCAAAGAAAGTAATGGTCGATCTGCTTCACGCAGGAATGAATGTAGCCCGTTTTAATTTTTCTCACGGTGATCAAGCATCGCAATTAAACCATATCAACTTATTTAAAGAGGCCCGTCAAGAAGCCGGTGTTATAGCTGGTATCTTATTAGATACCAAGGGACCTGAAATAAGAACGCATAAGATGGAACATAATGGCATTCTATTAGAAAAAGGTCATAAAATCCGGATAGCGATGACTGAGGTTTTAGGTAGTGCTGATAAGTTTTCTATCACCTATGAAGGCTTAATTGATGATGTGACTATCGGTTCGCTTATTCTAATTGATGACGGTTTAATTGAATTGGAAGTTGAAGCCATTGATGATCAAGCCAAGGAAATTGCTTGTGTGGTAGTCAATTCAGGTGTCTTAAAATCACAAAAGGGTATTAATGTACCAGGTATTTCTTTAAATATTGCGGGTATCACTGAAAAAGACAAGCAAGATATTCGTTTTGGCGCGCGTCAAGATGTTGACTTTATAGCGGCCTCCTTTGTGCGCCGTCAAAATGATGTGATGGAAATACGTGCTATTCTAGAAGAAGAAAACAAGACCAATATTAAGATTATCTCTAAAATTGAAAACCGGCAGGGTGTCGATAATATTGATGAAATTATAGAAGTATCGGATGGGATTATGGTTGCCCGCGGAGATTTAGGGGTCGAAGTGCCAACAGAAGACGTGCCCCTTATTCAAAAAATGATTATTAAGAAATGTAATCGAGCAGGTATTCCAGTCGTGACAGCTACACAAATGTTAGATTCTATGCAAAGAAACCCTAGACCTACACGAGCCGAAGCAGGAGACGTGGCCAATGCTATTTTTGACGGAACGGATGCTGTCATGCTTTCTGGGGAAACAGCGGCAGGGGATTATCCTTTAGAAGCTGTGAAAATGATGGCTAAGATATGTGAACGGACTGAATCACAATTATTAGGTCAGGATGCCTTTACCTTGAAGAAATTCAATCAGTCAGACTTGACTGAAGCTATTGGTCAAGCGGTGGGACATACTGCTCGTAATCTGGGGATTCAAACCATCGTGGCAGCAACCTCTTCTGGCTATACGGCACGTATGATTGCTAAATACCGGCCGTCTTCTAATATCTTAGCAGCTACCTTTGAGGAAGAAGCACAACGTTCACTCACACTGGTGTGGGGGGTTCAACCTTTCGTTATTGGTAAGCCTGATTCAACCGATGAGATGTTAGATTCTGCTTCAGCCATGGCAGTAAGGCAAGGTTTTGCTAAAGAAGGCGACTTGATTATCATTACTGCGGGCGTTCCGGTTGGTGAAAAAGGCACGACCAACATTATGAAGATTCAATTAATTGGAACCAAGTTAGCTGAAGGACAAGGTGTTGGCAGTGGCAACTTCATTGGTAAGGCAGTGATTGCTCATACCGCTGAAGAGGCTAATGCTTATGTCAAAGAAGATACTGTATTAGTCACTAGCCAGACCGACCGTGATTACACTCCAGCCTTAGAAAGAGTGGGCGCTATTATCTGTGAAAGCGGAGGTATTACTTCCCATGCCGCTATTCTTGGCTTAGAAAGAGGCATACCGGTAGTAGTAGCAGTAGAAGGTGCTATGGAAGCTATTAAACAAAATGAACTGATTACTGTGGATGCTCGTCGTGGAATTATCTATCGCGGAGCAACGGTATCCATCTAGTATAGCAGAGTTCTATCTAAGACACTTATTTTAAGACATTTCTTGGCTTATTTATTGATGGGCTGAAGAAATGTCTTTTTGCTTGCCATCTTTTCTCTTTGCTTACAGAATGTGTTAAAATTGTTAATAGAAGACTAAGCGACTAGAATTAATTGTCTTTTGCTTAGGATAGAGTCGGTCTTTACTTTAGGATAGCTCAATCAGCTTGAAGAGAGTTTGATCAGATAGGAGAATGAAAGATGAAATTAGGAAGAATTACCGAATGTAAGATAAGTGACGAGAATGAAAACAGTTATTTTGCGCAAGTGGAAGGGACAACCTTTCGCTTAGACAAGGATCAAATCCAAGGTCAAAGTTATCACTTAGGCGACCAAATTAAAGGGCTTATTTATGAGGATATGAATCGTGAGGCCCGTATTCAATTAGACATCCCTAAGGCAGCTAGTGGTCACTATGATTGGGGCACAGTAACTCAAGTACGTAAAGACTTGGGTGTGTTTGTGGATATTGGACTTTATCAAAAGGACCTAGTAGTTTCTTTGGATAATTTACCAGATGATAAAAGTCAATGGCCTCAAAAAGGGGACCAGCTCTACTTGACAATGACTGTGGATAATAAGAACCGTTTTTGGGGCGAATTAGCAAGTTTTGACCAGATGGAAGAATTGTTTATCAAGGCAGCTGACCGTTTGATGAATCAAGATTTAGAAGTAACCATTTTTCAATTGAAATTAGTAGGAGCTTTGGCAATTTCTAAAGAGAACTTCTGCAGCTTTATACATGAGAGCGAATGGATGTTACCCCCGCGTTTGGGTCAAAAAATCAAGGGACGGGTAGTCAAGGTACAAAGTGATGGGTCTTTAAACTTGTCCTTAAAACCAAGAGCCCATGAAGCCATTAGCGATGATGCGACTATGTTAATACGTCTATTAGAAAAGACGCCCAATCATTTCTTACCTTTTCACGACAAGTCTGATCCTGAAGCTATTAAGCGAGAATTTGGTATTTCTAAGGGACAATTTAAGCGCGCGGTTGGTTCCTTAATGAAGAATAAGCAAATTCGTCAAGAGGCTAATCAGGGGATTTACTTGGTGACGTCAGAAAATGAATAAGGTGGTCAATCAACAGTTACAAAATTATTTAGCGGATTTTAAGCGCTATTTACAAATTGATCAAGTCAAATCAAAAAATACAATCCAAGCCTATGTAAGAGATTTAAAAAAGTTTATAGACTACCATCAAGACCATGCTACACAAAGCTTAGACCAAATCGATTATAGCTACATGCAAGGGTTTTTAGCCCATTTACACCAGCAAAATTATGCCACATCTTCTACTTCACGGCTTTTATCAGCTATGAAACAGTTTTTTCATTATTTGTTAAAAGAAGGGGTTATCCAGCAAAACCCCTTGCAATTAGTTCAAGGACCCAAGCAAGCCAAAAGCCTACCTAAAGTTCTATCAATGGAAGAAGTGGAAGCCCTTATTCAAGCACCGAATATAGCCACTTTAACCGGTTTAAGAGACCGAGCCATCTTAGAAGTCCTTTATGCTTGTGGCCTACGTGTGAGTGAATTAACTCAGCTTCAGTTAGCTGACTTACACTTAGACTTGGGTTTTGTTCAAACTTTAGGTAAGGGCAATAAGGAAAGAATCATTCCCTTAGGGGATGAAGCCATCTATTGGGTTGATCAATACTTACAAGATGCCCGAGGTGTTTTTGCTAGTAAAAAGACTGCTCAAGCAGGCCAGATTCTCTTCTTAACAGAAAGAGGAAAGGCCTTCACCCGCCAAGGCATCTGGAAAAATCTTAATAAATATGTTCAACAAGCAGGAGTCAATCAAAGAGTTTCACCACACATGTTGAGGCACTCTTTTGCCACTCATTTGTTAGAAAATGGTGCCGATTTACGCATGGTTCAAGAACTGTTGGGTCATGCAGACATATCGACCACTCAAATATATACACATATTTCACATCACCGCTTACAGGAAGTTTACCGTAAGAACTTTCCACGCGCTTGATGCGATTAAAGGAGGAAATAAAATGTTTAAAAGAATACACTTAATCGTTATGGACTCTGTCGGAATTGGACAAGCACCCGATGCAGAAGAATTTGGAGACTCTAACGTTCACACCTTAGGCCACATTGCCGAAAACTTTGATTTAAACTTAAAAAATATGGCTCAAATGGGTCTGGGTAAAATTGACACCATCAAAGGGGTAGAAGCCGTCGATCAAACTTCCGCCTACTGGACTAAATTACAAGAACGTTCAGCTGGTAAAGACACCATGACTGGCCACTGGGAAATGATGGGTCTTTATATCGACCAGCCCTTTAGAGTCTTTCCAGCTGGTTTCCCACAAGAGTTGATTGAAAAATTAGAAAAATTTGCTAAGCGTAAGGTAATTGGGAATAAGGTGGCTTCTGGAACCGAAATTATTAAAGAATTAGGACCCGAGCAATTAGAAACGGGGGCATTAATTGTATATACATCAGCCGATTCTGTTTTACAGATTGCTGCCCACGAAGAAGTCATTCCTTTAGAAGAACTTTACAAGGTCTGTGAATATGCCCGTGAGATTACTCTGGAAGATCCTTACATGATTGGTCGGATTATTGCCCGACCTTATGTCGGTCAAATAGGTAATTTCGAAAGAACCAGCAATCGTCATGACTATGCCTTGGATCCCTTTGGCAAAACGACCCTTGATTTCTTAAAAGATGACGGCAAATCGGTCATTGCAGTGGGCAAAATTAATGACATCTTTAATGGAGCGGGTATTACTCAAGCGATTCGCACTAAGTCCAATATGGACGGTGTCGATCAATTACTCAAGGTCATGGGGGAAGATTTTGAAGGCCTATCTTTCACTAACTTAGTGGACTTCGATGCCAAATATGGTCACCGTCGTGACCCTCAAGGCTATGGTCAAGCCTTAGAAGACTTCGACGCCCGCATTCCTGAACTAATTCAAGCCATGAATGAAGAGGACTTGTTATTAATCACAGCCGACCATGGTAATGATCCGACTTATAAGGGAACCGATCATACCCGTGAATATGTGCCTTTATTGGCCTATTCTAAAAAGTTTAAAGCGGCAAGTGAACTACAAGCGCAGCACTTTGCTGATATCGCGGCCACTATTTCTGATAACTTTGGTGTTAAACAGACAGATCAAGGACAGTCGTTTTTAGCACAATTAAAATAGGAGAAGATTATGTATCAAAAAACCTTAGAATATTTAAAAGACCACGGTATGGTAGCCCCTCGAATTGGTTTAATTCTAGGCTCTGGTTTAGGAGATTTGGCAGATGAAATTAAAAATCCGGTTAAAATCCCTTATGAAGCTATCCCAAGTTTTCCAGTATCAACTGTTGAAGGTCATGCTGGTCAATTGGTCTATGGCAGCCTAGCTGGACAAAAAGTAATAGCATTACAAGGACGTTTTCACTATTACGAAGGCTATGACCTTGAAACAATCACCTTTCCGATTCGGATTTTTAAAGAATTAGGGGTCGAAAGTTTGATTCTTACAAATGCAGCCGGTGGGGTTAATAATAGTTTTAAACCTGGAGATCTAATGGTCATCAAGGATCAACTTAATTTTACAGGCGAAAATCCTTTGATTGGTAAAAACAATCCACAAGGTCCGCGCTTTGTTGATATGAGTCAAACTTATAGTAAAAGAGGCATTCAATTGCTACATCAAACAGCTAAAAGTTTAGGTTTTAGTTTACAAGAGGGAGTTTATGCATGGATGACCGGTCCTTCTTATGAGACCCCAGCTGAAATTAGAGCCATTCGTTTGATGGGGGGCGATGCAGTGGGAATGTCTACTGTTCCCGAAGCTATTGTAGCAAGACATGCTGGGCTGGAAGTCTTGGGAGTGTCTTGTATTACCAACTATGCAGCCGGTATGCAGGAGACACTTAACCACCAAGAAGTGATGGCTGTTTCTAGAGAAGTGAAACCACGATTTAAGCAATTAATTTATCAAGTGATTGAACAAATATAGGACTTTGTAAAGCTTTAAGTTGAAATTTCAGTCTTTGCATGGTAATATCTCAAGGAAATCTAATTAGAGATAGGAGGTCGCAAAAAATGCTAGTTCATTCAACGCATAAGAATGAAAAAGTTGTCTTAGGACTCTTAAGTTTAACTTGCGAAGGTGAAGATCAAATGGCTCAAGCAGGCGAAATTTTAACTAAATATCGCGACCAAGAAGGTTTCGACCTTTACTTATATAAAGATCCTGAAACAAGCAACTTCGTTGGTTTAATCGGTATTGAGCAGCGTAAAGTTGAAACGGATCCCCAAGAAAATCTTTCGACAATAATCGTTCACCTTATATCGGTTATTCCTTCCTTTGAAGGAGAGTCCGTGGATTATCAATTGTTCAAAGAACTTAAAGATATGTTTCCACAAATTCAAATCTCAGGTTCCATTCAATCAGAAACCCAAGATATGATTGCCCAGTTTGCTGAGAAATATCGTCAGCAGATAAAAGCAAATAGTGAAGGGGAAGCCAATTAATGCAAGAGGATCGAACCAATCAAGACTTAACCCTTAAATTAACGGCCTTTCAAGGGCCGTTTGATTTGCTTTTACACCTAATTAAAGAGTTAGAAGTCGATATTAACGATATACCCATGACGGAAATTACTGACCAATATTTGGCTTATATTGACCAGATGCAGGAATTAGACCTCGATAAGGTCGGAGAATATTTAGTGATGGCGGCCACTCTATTAGAGATCAAGAGTCGTCTCTTAATTCCCATTGAACCGGATGAATTGGATGGTGATTTAGAAGACCAAGATCCGCGGAGTGGTCTGGTTCAGCAACTGCTCATTTATCAACAATTTCAGCTAGTAGCGGACACCTTAGAAGATATGCAAGTGGATCGTAGTAAGCACTATTCAAGACCAGCGGCAGATCTTTCAAACTTTATAGCTTTTATTCCCTTAGAAGAAGGTGAGCTTTCGCTAGAGCAATTACAAACCAGTTTGAAGAGCGTTTTGCAAGCGCAAGAACAAAGACAACCTAAAGAAAAAGAAGTTCATCATGATCAAGTTTCAGTGACGGACAAAATGCAATTCATTCGGCAACAATTTCAATCCATTAAGCCTAATCAATCCATTGCTTTTTCGTCTCTTTTATCGAATGGCTCTCGACCAGAAATTATTGCCACATTTATTGCTGTTTTAGAAATGGTCCGTAAGCAAGTTCTGGTTTTTCAACAAGAAAGTTATCTAGATAGCATTGAACTGCGTTTGAGGGAGGAAGGTTATGCTTAGAAAAATAGCAGGCATTATTTTTGTTGCCGGGGAAGAAGGCGTGACCTTGAATGAGTTAGCCGCTCTTTTAAATCTCTCACCAACAGAAATTAAGCCTATGATTGAAGAAGTCCAGCAAACTTTAAAAGACCATCCACTATCGCCAATTGATTTGGTCCAATTTGGCGAACGCTTCTTGTATGTAACCCAAGCAGACTTAGACCCCTTGATTGAAAATTTTGCTCAATCGCCACTGCAACAAAAGTTAAGTCGACCGGCTATTGAGACCTTGGCTATCGTAGCTTACCGTCAACCGATTACACGCATGACCATTGATGAAATTCGGGGCGTTTCTTCCCAAGCCATGCTACAAAAATTAGTCAGCCGAGACCTCATTAAGGAGGTAGGTAAGTTAGAAGCGCCTGGTAGACCCATACTTTATGGAGTCACCGATTACTTCCTCAATTACTTTGCGCTATCTTCCTTAGAGGATCTACCACCTATTGAAGATTTAGCCCTCAACAGTCAAACCGCTTCAGAAGAACTTTTTTCATTAAAAAGATGGGAAATTAATTTATTTGATCAAGAAGAATAAGGAGGAACTATGGAAAGACTACAAAAAGTTATGGCTCACGCAGGGGTTGCCAGTCGACGCAAATGTGAAGACATGATTAAAGAAGGTCGCGTCAAAGTAAATGGACAAGTGGTTCGTGAATTAGGAACCAAAGTCACCAGCAATGACCGTATTGAAGTAGACGAGGTGCCAATTTATAAGGAAGAACCACGCTATATCTTACTTTACAAGCCAAAAAACTATATTTCAGCTGTGGCTGATGACAAGGGCCGTCCGGTGGTTACCGATTTAATCCATGGTATTGAAGAACGTATCTATCCGATTGGCAGATTAGACTTTGATACGACAGGCTTACTCTTATTAACCAATGATGGTGACTTTGCCAATCAGATGATGCATCCTAAGCATCAGATTGATAAGACATATATTGCGAAATTGGGTGGCATTCCTACAGCTAAGGAATTAAGACAATTAGAAAAGGGCGTAATGATTGATGGTCAAAAGACCTCCAAAGCTAGAGCTCGTCTCATTTCTAGCAATCAAGATAATCGTACAGCCGTTGTCCAATTAACCATCCATGAAGGCTGGAACCATCAAGTTAAGAAAATGTTTGAAGCCATTGGATATCCCGTCTTCAAATTGAAGCGCGAATCTTTTGCTTTTCTTGGCTTAGATAATTTGAAACCGGGTATGTGGCGAGAGCTAACTGCCTTTGAAGTGGATAAATTAAGTAAGATGGCTTTAGATAGTGAATAAGAGCTTGCTTAAATCCGAGATAAATGCTATAATTCATTTAAATTAAATAACGTCTTCGGGGCAGGGTGAAATTCCCGACCGGCGGTAGAGTCCGCGAACTTAGCTGTGGCTAGGTTGAACTGGTGTAATTCCAGTACCGACAGTAAAGTCTGGATGGTAGAAGATAAGATATTGATAAGTTTATGCTTATTTAGGCTACCATCCTCTCATTTTGAGTGGATGGTTTTTTATCAATGGACCCTCCTAAAGACGTAAAAAAAGGAGAATCGTTATGAAGAATCGAAAAGTTCAGAAAGTCACACTTTTAGCCATTTTAGGAGCTTGGGCAGTCGTTCTACGTTTTTTTGACTTCCCAATCTTGCCATTTGCACCTTTTCTTAAGGTTGATTTTTCGGATCTTATGGCCTTAATTGGTATGTTAATTTACGGACCACAAGGCCTAGTTGCCGTGGCCTTCATTCGTGATTTGGTTAATTATATCCTTAAGGGAGGGGAAGCTGGTATTCCGATTGGGATGTTAATGAGTATGACAGCGACCTTAGCCATGTTTTTACCAAGCCACTTCATTTTGAAGTATTTAAAAGAAAAAGGGCAAGCTATTAAATTTTCTTTAATCTCTCTTAGTCTTGTCTTTAGTTTAACTCTCTCCATGGCTTGCTTTAATTACTATCTGGCTTTACCTATTTATGTCAAAGTCATGAACTTTCCCATTGATGATTATATGACTTATATCCTATCTGTCATTGTGCCATTCAATTTAATCAAGGGCTTAATCATGGTTGTCGGTCAAATTTTTGTCATTAAATCAATGAAGACCATATTGGGTCGCCGCATTAACTTCTATGATGGTTACATAGGAAAAGGTTACCGTTCTGCTACTAGAATATTACAACAGCAATAAGTAATTTACTTTTTTAGGTCAATTGTGTTTGCATCAAGTTTAGAGTTTGCTATAATATAAGAAATTGGACTCATATGCTAACCTAGCCTTTTTAGGTTTGTTGCTATGAATAGATATCTTAATATCGATTAGTGTAGGAGGAAGCTTGATGGCAAAGGATAACGAACGCTTTGATCAACCTGAAGATAAGGATCAAGGTTTAAATGAAAAAGCAAAAACCAAAAAATTTACTGCCCCATGGAACAATAAGTTTGGTGAGGATGAAAATTTCAAGAATCGTCAATTTTCACGCTCGGCTAGAAATCAACCGAAGCAGGAAGCAACCGTTTTATCAAACGCTTTGCTATTCTTCTTAATTTTCACTTTGATTTTCCCGTTTGCATTGTATGCTTATATCGACTCACAAAAGAGTGATAAGCCTTTAGAAAGTAAAACGGCTGAACAGGTTGTTCTAAGTAAGAGCACAACTGAAGAAGCAACGACAACCAAAGAAGAGAAGACAACAACTACTGAAGCTGTTACGCGTGAAATCGAAGCAACAACTACGACTCAAGCGCCTGTACCGACTCAACCACCAGTTGAGACTTCTGCTCAACCACAAGCAGCATCAACTTACCATACCGTAAGTGCGGGTGAATCATGGTGGTCAATCTCTCAAGCTTATGGTGTTGATGTTTATGACTTAGCTGCTGCCAACGGAACTACAATTGACGGTACTTTGATGCCAGGCTCACAAATCGTCATTCCATAAAAGAATAAGAAGGTTAAGGCTGAGTTAATTCTCAGCCTTTTTATGAGAAAGGAATTAACCAATGTTTTCAATTGCAATCGATGGCCCAGCGGCTTCTGGTAAGTCAACCGTCGCTAAACTTATCGCAAAAAAATACCAACTGACATATATCGATACTGGCGCTATGTATCGCGCAATCACTCTAGCTTGTTTGCTAAATAAAATAAATATTAATGATCCCCATCGTTTAGGAGAAATTTTACAAGCAGTCAAAATTTCTTTTGAAATGGATGGCGACCAACAAAAAGTTTTAATCAATGGGCATGATGTCAGTCAAGAAATTCGTTCGGTGGAAGTGACACAAAATGTTTCTAAGGTTTCTGCTAATCTAAGGGTCAGACAAGCCTTAGTCAAGCAGCAACAAGCTATAGCTAGTGAAGAAGCAGTGGTGATGGACGGACGAGATATTGGCACGGTAGTTCTACCAGATGCCAGTCTTAAGTTTTATCTTGTAGCTTCCAGTCTAGTAAGAGCTCAAAGACGCTATGAAGAAAATCTAACTAAGGGCATGGAGACCCAATCCCTAGAAGAGATTGAAGCTGAGATTATTAAACGCGACCACTACGATAGCAATCGTCAACACAGTCCTTTGCAAAAAGCAGAAGATGCTATTGAAATGGATACTTCAGACTTATCCATTGATCAAGTGGTTGAAAAATTAAGTGACTATATCGATTCTATAAAATAATTTTAAAAAGGAGGCTGATGAGCCTTTTTTTATTTTGATGAAACTATATAATCAGATCTCGTTTAAATGAATAAAAGTCAGTAATAATAAATTTATTGATAATATCGGCCTTATTCGCAATATTCGCTAGACGATATCCCTTTCTTTTGTTATAATGTTTCTTAGAGTGCTTGCATAGTGTCTATTAGTAGACTCTATGTAAGTAACAATTTTTATAGGTAACGCTTAGGAGGAACGGGTAGAATGTCAGAGTTTGTTGAGAATAATGAAGTAAATGAAGAAGTAGAAGCAACGGAAGAGGTTGAGACTACTCAAGTAGAAGAAAGCAATGGTTCAGAAACTATTGAAACAATGGAAGATGCTTTAGATAGTGTCTTAGATATTAAAAGTGGCGATACCGTTTACGGTGATGTTTTAGCTTTTGATGAAAATAATCAAGTACGTGTAGCAATTAAAAACAGTGGTGGATTAGAAGGGGTTATCCCAGCTAACGAACTAGCTGCAACACGCGTTGAAGATCCTACTGAAGTTGTAGCAATTGGTGATGAAATCGAATTAGTAGTTATCAAGCCAATCCAAGATAAAGAAAATGGCAACTTCTTATTATCTAAAAAACGTGTCGATGCTAAAAAAGTATGGGCAGAATTAAAAGAAAAATCAGAAAATGGCGAAACAATTGAAGCACCTGTTAAAGATGTTGTTAAGGGTGGTTTAGTAGTTGACGCTGGCGTTAGAGGATTTGTACCAGCTTCAATGGTAGAAGATTTCTTTGTGGATGACTTCTCACCTTATAAGGGTCAAACATTAGAGTTCAAGATTATTGAAATTGATGAAAACGACAACCGTTTAATCTTATCTCATAAAGAAATTGCACGTGAAAAACGTGAAGCTGAACGTGCTCAACGCATGGAAGAATTAGAAGAAAATACAATTGTAGAAGGTAAAGTAGCTCGTCTAACTAACTTCGGTGCTTTCATCGATTTAGGTGGCGTTGACGGATTGGTTCACATCAGCCGTATCGCTCACGAACACGTTAAACATCCAAGTGATAAATTAACTGTTGGTGAAACAATTGAAGTTAAAATCTTGTCAATCGACAAGGAAGAAGGACGTATTTCACTTTCAATCAAGGATACCTTAGAAGGACCTTGGGAAAATATTGAAGAAAAAGCACCAGAAGGTTCTGTACATACAGGAACTGTTAAACGTTTAACTAACTTTGGTGCCTTTGTGGAAGTATTCCCTGGTGTTGAAGGTTTAGTACATATTTCTCAAATTGCTCATGAGCATATTGAAACTCCTCAAGATCGTTTAACTGAAGGCCAAGAAGTTGAAGTGAAAGTTCTTTCAACAGATGCAGAAGCTCAAAGATTATCCCTTTCCATTAAAGCTTTATTAGACAAGCCTGAAGGTTACGAAGAGCCAGTTCGTCGCGAACGTCAAGAATCAAATGATTCAGATCGTCCACGTCGTCCAAGAAGAAACCGTAATACAAATAATCAAACAGCTAACCGTTCTAACCAAGCCCGTCAAAACACTAACTCAATTAATGATGCAGCCAATGAAGGAAGCTTCACATTGGGTGACATGTTAGGCGATGCATTCAAGTCTTTACAAGACGATGCTGAGTAATCGATTCTAATAACATTACTTACTCCAATTGTTTCTTCCATTTTGCTGATTAGCTTAATGGAAGAAACAATTGGTTTTTAATTTATGGAGGTGAAAGTATGGAAATACCAGTAGTGGCTATTGTGGGCCGACCGAATGTCGGTAAGTCCACCTTATTTAATCGCTTAATTGGCGATCGTCTTTCGATTGTAGCCGATTATGAAGGGGTGACACGTGACCGAATCTATGCTACCGGATCATGGTTAGGTCGTGAATTTCGACTGATTGATACCGGTGGTATCGATATGAGTGATGAACCCCTCATGCATAAAATTAAATATCAAGCTGAAATTGCAATGGAAGAAGCCGACGTTATTATTTTTATGACCTCAAGTCGAGAAGGCGTCACCGATGCGGATGAAGCCATAGCCCATTATTTACACCGCACCCACAAACCGGTGGTTTTAGCAGTCAATAAGGCGGACAATCCAGAACAAAGGCAGCAAGTCTATGAATTTTATGCTTTAGGTCATGGCGATCCCTATCCCATATCGTCTTCGCACGGAACCGGAACAGGGGATTTATTAGATCAATTAGTATCTCACTTTCCAGCCGATAGTCCGGATGCAGATGATCGCGAACGCATTCGTTTTTCTTTTATTGGACGGCCAAATGTCGGCAAGTCTAGCCTGGTTAATGCCTTATTACAAGAAGAACGTGTGATTGTATCCAATATTGAGGGAACAACCCGTGAAGCAGTCGATACCGATTTTGTTAGTCAATCTGGACGCCATTTTACAGCAATCGACACAGCAGGTATTCGTAAGCGAGGCAAGGTTTATGAAAATACCGAAAAATATTCTGTCATGCGAGCCTTATCAGCCATTGACCGTTCAGACATTGTCTGTCTAGTAATCGATGCAGAGACTGGCATTCGTGAACAGGATAAGAGGGTAGCAGGATACGCTTTTGAAGCCAATAAGGGCATGGTTATTTTAGTCAATAAATGGGATGCCGTCGATAAGACCGACAAATTATTTGAGAAATTTACCGATGATATCCGTAACGAATTCCAATACTTATCTTTTGCGCCCATTCTTTTCGTTTCTGCCAAGACGGGCCAACGTTTAGAGAAACTACCGGCTATTTTGGAAGAAATCTATGAAAACCGCTATCGTCGCATTCAATCTTCGGTCTTGAATGATGTTTTGATGGATGCGATTGCCATGAACCCTACACCCACTGATAAGGGACGTCGGCTTAAGATTTATTATATGACTCAAGTGGCTGTCAATCCACCAACCTTTGTCGTCTTTGTTAATGATACAGAATTAATGCACTTCTCTTATGTAAGATTCTTAGAGAACAGGATGCGTGATTCCTTTTATTTTGACGGTACACCGCTCAATCTAATTATTCGTAATCGAAATTAAGAGATAGGAAGATTTTGTTGTAAAATCAAGGTCAATTCGTTGTCTTAACCTTGATGTTATGTTATTCTATACAAGAAATAATCAACAGATGATTATTTTCCAATCTATAGAAATAAAGGAGGAGATTTATTAATGGCAAATAAAGCAGAATTAGTAGAACGTGTAGCTGGAAAAACTAACTTAACAAAGAAAGATGTAACAGCCACTGTTGAAGCATTATTCGAATCAGTTCAAGAATTTTTATCTGAAGGTGAAAAAGTTCAGATTATTGGTTTCGGAACTTTCGAAGTTCGCGATCGTGCAGCTCGTAAAGGACGCAACCCACAAACTGGTGAAGAAATTGAGATTGCAGCCACTAAAGTTCCTGGCTTCAAAGCTGGTAAAGCTTTAAAAGAGGCAGTTAAATAATTAAGCATTAGATTGGTGATGAAAGTTTCTGGCTTTCATCACTTTTTTATTTAGCAGTCTTTATCCTCTAATAGTAATATGAAAATAGATTCAAAGGGATGATCTATTTGGTTGTCTTTGTCTAGCATGGTATAATAGGCTAGACATGGAGGGAACCAAAATGGATAATTTTTTCAGCTTAATGGAGTCTACTAATCAGATTGAGGAGCAATATAAGCTCTTTAAACGCCATTTAAAAAGAATGGATGGAATGGATGAAGCTTTTTTAGCGCAAATATTAGACCGAATGGCTTTTTGGGGTCAATCAGGCTACCGACATCTGCAGATTCAAGCTTATGAAGCTCTTTATCAAAAATTTCCGTCCTCAGTGTTAGCTTTTCTTTTAGGGTATAGTTATTCCGCAGTTAGTCAATATGACAGGGCTTATCAATGGTTGGATAAAGTCGATAAGCAAGACTTGGGCCTAGAAGGTCGCTTATTGCTAGCGGATGTCAATCTTAAGCTAGGACACTTAAATGAAGCGCGCAAAGAATTACAAGCTATCATTAACGACCATCCAAGAGATTATCGAGCTTATCATCAAATGAGTGAATTCTATCGCATGCAGGCTATTAATGAAAAAGCAATCTACTATCTTGAGACCTTAATGGAATATTTTATCTCAGAGGATGATTCTTTAAGGCGCCAATGGCGAACAGATCTCTTAGCCCTTTATTTAAGTAGTGAGAGAATCGACACTGAAAAAATCAGTGCATTATTTGATCAAGATAATGAAGATTTGACGATTGAAACAGCTGATGAATGTTATTTATTGGCGCATTTTTATGCCCAAATTAATGATTTCAATCGATCAAATCATTTCTGCGAGTTAGGCCTTCAAATCGATCCCGACCATTTTGAATTAAGACTCTTACAATTAGAAAATTTAACCTATCTACAAGAAACTAGCCGATTTGCCAATCAGTTAGATCAACTACTAAAAAGCCTACCTCCATATGATGGAGTGGTTATGGATTGCCTGCGTTTGGCTGATCGAATGGGAGTCTTTACAGCCAAGCTCATTCAATTATTGGAGGATTACTACCCTTTATTGGATAATGCTGAGGATCAATTCTTAGTTCTCTCGGCCTATGTGGCTTATTATCTTGATCAAAAAGACTATCAACAGGCAAACTTGTTTATGGAAAAATTTGATTTACAAGCCATTGACGAGTCACTCTTGGCCTATTTAAAAGGCAAAATCTTATTTCATCAAGGACAAAAAGAGCAAGCTAAGGCTTATTTAGATCTAGCATGGGATCAACAAGTTCTTGCTAAAGATTTACCTGACATGATCCAGCAATTGTCCAATCTCTAGTCAATCTTAAAAACTCATGAGGGAGGTAAGACCATGGAAAATATTCAAGATAAACACTTATTTTTAAATTGGATGATTCTCAACCATCCTCATCCCAATCGCGAGATAATGATCTTTTTAGCCTATTTACAAATGAGGCCTAGTGAGCTGCAATGGGTTGAGTTTTCGCATGATGTCATCTATGCTCCAAGAGGAATAAAGATATCCTATCCCCCCTTGCAAGAGCCCCCCTTGGTCTATTATAAAGAAGATTATATCTACCATCAGATTGATCAAGCCTTTCACGATTTCCGGTTGAACTCACTTAAAAAGGGTCAAAGCTTTTACATAGAGTTTGATTTAGCCGATTATCAACTAGAGGCGATGCAAAGAGGTCTTTTAAAAGAAAATCCATTTGTCCCCATCCAAATGAAGGCTTTAGATCAAGTCAATCAAAGCTTACATCAAATTAGTCGCCAAGCTTATAAACAAATGATCATGGAAAAGATTGACGGTGCGTTAGAAACAAATAATTACGATCAAATTGAGCAATGGCTTGATCAATTTCAATCCGGTTTGGAGTGATAGCATGCAAATATCTTTAGAGGATTCGCTTTTTCAAGCGTCTATTCCTGTATTAAAAAAAATTGAGTCTCATGGCTATGAGGCTTATTTTGTTGGAGGGGCCATTCGCGATGTGCTATTAGAAAAATCAATAGGGGATATTGACATTGCGACTTCCGCCTTTCCTCAAGAAATTCAAACCATCTTTCCCAAACACTTTGATGTAGGCATCCAACATGGCACCATTGTGGTTTTATATCAAGGAAACTCTTATGAAATAACTACTTTCCGTACCGAATCGACTTATTCGGATTATCGAAGGCCCGACCATGTAGAATTTGTCAGAAATCTTGAGTTAGATACTCTGAGACGAGATTTCACGATCAACGCCATGGCAGTAGACGCCAAGGGCAATTTATATGATTTTCATGGGGGCTATCAAGATTTGAAAGATAAGTTGCTGAGGGCTGTCGGCGAGCCATTGGAACGTTTTCAAGAAGATGCCTTAAGAATCATGCGTGGCATTCGTTTTGCCTCTCAGTTAGGCTTTCAATTAGAAGAAAAAACTTTCCAAGCCATGTGCCAATTAGCTAGCAATCTGTCTAAAATTTCCATTGAACGCATCCGCATTGAATTAGAAAAGATGATGGCAGGGTCTTATTTAACACAAACCATTTCATCCTTTAAAAAGGCTAAGCTAGACCAAGCTTTCCCTCAAGCCAATCAATTTGATTATGTAGAAGGTTTGACTTACTTGGTAAATCAAACAACAGGACAAGCAGGCCTTAGTCCACTTATCACTTGGTCCTTGCTATTAAAGGGAATGGAAATTAATGATGAAAAGACTCAAAGACACTTGATGAAGCAGTGGACCTTATCTAATCGTTTAATGGATCAAGTAGTCGCTTTTTTAAAGCTTGACCATGAAATTAGCCAGCAGACCTTCACCATCGAAACCGTCTATGGCTATGCTCAAGAAGTGATTGATCAAATGAATACTTATTTAGAAATCACTGATCAAATGGCTACCAAAAAAGAAATAGAAGCTTTAATAAGTAATTTACCTATTAGAAAGCGGCAAGAACTAGCCATTAATGGTATGCAAATTATGCAAGCACTTAAAATGACAAAAGGCGGGCCGTTGATTGGACAATTGCTCGATCAAATCGAAGCAAAGGTTATTAGAGGAGAATTAACTAACCAAACCGCTGCCATTATTGACTGGCTCAAAGACCAATAAATATATTAAAAGAGAGGAGGGACTTCATGAAATATGCCATCGTCGACCTCGAATCAACCGGACCACGTCTAGACAGTGGAGACCGAATTATTCAAATTGGGGCGGTTCTTATTGATCAAGGTCAAATCATTGGTCAATATGAAATGCTGATTAATCCTGAACGTGAGGTCCCACAAAACATCCAACAATTAACCGGTATCTCACAAGAAGAGGTTGATCAAGCACCTCTTTTTGAATCAGTTGCAAACTTATGGTTCAAGCGTTTAGAAGGTTGTCTTTTTGTAGCGCATAATCTCAACCATGACTTGACCTTTATGCAACACCATTTCCAAGCGTGTGGCTATGATTTTAACCCTTTGGCCATTGATTCCGTCAAGTTAGCTAAAATTATCTTCCCTCAGGCCACAGGATTCAATTTAACAGATTTAAGCTTCTATTTAGACATTCCCTTTAACCAGGCACATCAAGCTTTAGCAGATGCCAAAATAACCGCAAAAATATTAAATGCGATGGCTAGCAAGTGGATGCAACTGCCTAAAAAGACACAAACCCTCTTATTGGATTTAGCTCAGGCTTTAGATAAGCAGGAAATTATTTTCTTTCAACAACCGCAGCAATTCATACTCAATCAAGCAGCAGACACTCAATTAGATAAAAAACCACCATTTGATCAAGAAAATCTTCTAAGTACGAAAGCAAAAGCTCAAATTAATTGGTTGTTAGAAAAAATGCAGACTACAAATCGATTAGTAGTAGAAGGACAATGGCGGCCAATTGATCCACTAGTGGTAAAATATTGGTTGCTTGAAGTTTTAGCTAAAAATAAGTCTTCGCTGGTATTAGCTGTTTCTAGTCAATCGGCTCTCGAAGAATGGGCTACTTTCTTCAAGCAAGAAGAAATCCCTTTTTCTTACTTATTGAGACCGAGTCAATATTTACATTTAGATCATTTTAAACGCTACCTTGATCAAGTGGTGATTTCTCAATTAAATCAGCAAGAAATTTTAGTGATTGCTTCAACCTTAGTCTGGCTAGAAGAGACCCAAACAGGCTTACTGATGGAAATGAACCAAGAATTGAAGATTAGCGATCAAATTAATCGCTTTAATCATGGGCTTTATCCGAATTATCGAGCCTCCTATTTTTACCAAAAAGCTTTATCCAATCATGATAAACAAGCAGTAGTACTGACTCAAACCAGCTATTTGATGGAAGAAGCGAGTCAAGAGGGCAGTTTTAGTAAACAGCAGCTCCTAGTGTGTGATAATCTCAGTCTATTAAGCAGACAATTGTCCTTTTTCCACCAAATTCAGTTGGCTTATAGTCAACTCTTAATTTTGTGCCAACAAGTCTTGGATATCTTATATCATCAGGATCGAACGCATGCTGCTATTCAAGCTTCAATCTTAAGAATGGATCATTTAATTATTCTAATCCGGCAAGTATTGAATCTTTTAGAAAGTGAAATTCTAAATCACCACTTCCGAGCGGTTGAGCGGGAGTCCAGCAGAGAAGTCAAGGTGTCCTTGTCAACTACTCGAGCTATCTTAAGCATTCAACAGCAAATGCATAAGGCTTTAAAAACACTGCTTCAAGAACAAGCATTAAAAGATCTTTTAGCAAGCAAGCCACATCATCTTAAGATAAAAATGCTGCACCTACAGGCCTTTTTAAATAATTTAGATAACTTTCAAGCTAAAATTAGTCAGTCCGAAGGTTATTTAACTATTCGTGTCAGCCAAATAGAAGATCGTTATTATCAATTCCAACTGACATGGAAACCCATTCGTTTAGTTCAAGAATATCAACATGCCTTTGAAAGCTTTCAACAAGTCTTACTCTTTAGTCCAGGGGATCTGCATTTTCGCTTAAATAGCGGGAGTTATTATCAGTTAGGACTCGATCTATATAACTACTTGCAATTACCACAACCAATGGAAAAGTTAGTCATTGACGTACCATTCGATTGGATTGCTAAAAAAAGTCAAGATTCTCAAAGAAATCAAGAGCAAGGTCGCTTAATCGGTGAAAACTTGCTTGAAAGCATTGAAGCTGATCAGCTGCCACCCTTAAGTCTGATTATTGTAAACAATCGCCAGCAAGCTATTGATGTTTATCGCCAAATAAAAGGCAAGTTAAAAGATCAAGAACAAGTTCGATTGTTGGGTCAACATGTATCTGGATCCTTAAATAAAATCAGACGGTTGGCTATGGATGATTGTGATACCATTTTAGTCATTCAATGGCAGTCGCTCTTAAATGAAAACTGGCTGTTAGATAAGCGACCTTGCCATATATTCTGGCTACGCTTACCTTTTAGATCGTTAGAAGATGCTTATATTTTAGCATTAGCAGACCACTTGAATCTGCCGTTCGAACTAATCTTTGATCACTTATTAATCGATCGAATGCTAGTCGATTTTGCCATTGCTTTCGACTATTTAGACCGCCACTTTAACTGTCAAAATTTCTGTTTGTTAGACGATCGTGTCTTTACCAAATATTATTCTAAAGAAATCAGACAGAAGCTTGAACATCTGGTAGAATTTAATTTACAATAAGGAATAGAATATTTTAGAGGGGAAGCATAGAAACTTATGAGTAAACGGACAGTTTCAATCTTGACATTCATCACCTTGTCAATCATGATAGCCTTATTAGCTGTTTTTATGAAAAGTCAGACAGCTTATAACTTGGCTCAAGAAGAAGCAATCGCTTTAGTGACATATGATTATGCGGTAGAAAAGGTTAATAATTTTTATTGGACCACCGTTGATCAAGCAACCTTCGCTCTTGATTTTTTTGACGAGAATAATCAGCAACACTATGCTATTATTGAACGAGAAGGTGGAGACATTCATTACTATTCAGTGAACGAATTATTTACTGAAGAAGAAGCAAAATCCGTGACAGCTAGCCAAATTGAAGAGCCAAAGATTATGCAAGCTCGCTTAGGTCTTTATCAATCGGAACCTGTCTGGGAAATGACTTTAAAGAATGACAACAACACCATCACTTATTTTCTACTCTCTGCCAAGACCGGCAAGTGGATTCAAACCATATCAAACATATAAGTAGGAGGAAAATAAATGGAAACTATCACAATGAACCAAGCGGCATCACACTTAAACCAAAAAGTACAAATTAACGCTTGGTTAACAAACAAACGCTCTTCCGGTAAAATTGCCTTTTTACAACTACGTGACGGCAAGACTTACTTCCAAGGAATCGTCTTAAAAGCTGAAGTGGGAGATGAAGTATTCGATACTGTTAAGAGCTTGGGGCAGGAATCAAGTCTAAAACTAATCGGAACTGTTCAAGCTGACGACCGTTCTGCTTTAGGCTATGAACTTTTAGTTCATTCAGTGGAAGTGATCGGCGAAAGTCATGACTATCCAATTACACCTAAAGAACACGGGACAGACTTTTTAATGGATCACCGTCATTTATGGTTGCGTTCTAGTCGCCAGCATGCCATTATGCAAATTCGTAACGAAATTATCCGTGCAACTTATGAATTCTATAATGACCGTGGCTTCATTAAGATTGACCCACCCGTTCTAACTGGGTCAGCACCGGAAGGAACCACTGAACTGTTCCACACTAAGTATTTTGAAGAAGATGCTTATCTTTCTCAATCTGGTCAATTATATATGGAAGCAGCCGCTATGTCCTTTGGTAAAGTCTTCTCATTCGGACCAACTTTTAGAGCAGAAAAATCTAAAACTCGCCGTCACTTGATTGAGTTCTGGATGATGGAGCCTGAAATGGCCTTTACCGACCACGAACAAAGCTTAAAAGTCCAAGAAGAATATGTGGCTTACTTGGTACGTAATACGATTGACAACTGCAGCATGGCCTTGGAAACACTAGGGCGTGATATTGATGTGCTTGAAAAGTATACTCAAGTTCCTTATCCACGTATTGAATACACTGAGGCCGTTCAATTATTAAAAGATAATGGTTTTGATGATATTGAGTGGGGCGATGATTTCGGTTCACCACACGAGACTTTTATTGCTAACCAACATGAACAACCAGTCTTCATTGTCAACTGGCCACGCTCTATCAAACCTTTCTATATGAAAGTCAATCCTGACAACCCAGAAACCGTTTTATGTGCCGATATGATAGCGCCAGAAGGTTATGGCGAGATTATTGGTGGTTCACAAAGGATCGACGATTATGAGACTTTAGCAGAGAATATTAAGGCCTTTAATTTAGATCTAGCCGTTTATGCCTGGTATCTCGATCTAAGAAAATATGGTAATGTGCCCTGTTCTGGTTTTGGTTTAGGTCTTGAAAGAGCTGTTGCTTGGATTTCTGGTATTGAACATATCCGTGAAACATCACCATTCCCACGTTTGTTAAACCGTCTCTACCCATAAAAAGTAAGGAGTTGGACCAATGGCAAACTCAGTTTACGATTGGATGAAAACGGGTTACACCATGGTACCGAATCTTTTGATTGATCACTTTGGTCAACTAGGCCTTAATTCAAATGAATTTTTATTTATTACTTATCTCTTGAAGCAAATTAATCAGTCCCAATCTGCAGATACTATTATAAACTTATCCAATCAATTTGCTTGGGAGAGTGACCTTCTCTACGAAACACTCAATTCCTTGTTAGATAAGAACTATCTTAATATTGAATTAGTACCAGATGAAGAGGGTAAACAAACGGACCATTATACCTTGCGTCCCTTGTTTGATAAGTTAGATCAATTAGTGGCTGACCAAAAAACAAGTCAGACAGAAGCTCTGTCCAATAAACAAGTTCAAGCTGACCAGAAAGTTAAGGCCGGACAATTGATTCAAGTCTTTGAAGAAGCATTCGGCCGTTCACTTTCAAGTGTAGAATTAGAAACGCTCTACCAATGGATTCAAAAGGATGGTTATCAGCCAGATCTAGTCTATCAAGCACTTAAAGAAGCGGCTATTCGTCAAGTCTTTAATCTAAAGTATATTGACCGCATACTGCTGAATTGGCAAGAACAAAACATTCATACTGTAGATGAGGCTATAGTGGCAAGCAAGCAATACAACCACCGTAATCAAAGTATTCAATCAGAAAAACCCAATCAAACATCCAAATTTAAAATACCCATTTTAAAATGGCATAACAAGGACTAAAGAACCCGCCTAGCTGATCGGTGAGATTTATCGAACAGCTAGGCTTTATTTTGTACAAATAAAAGCTTCATCTTCCTATATAGGGAGGATGAAGCTTTTGAATAGGAGCCTAAATTTCTAAGGTCCGCCAATACTTTCGACAGTATTCAGATTGTCTTCTGGATCAGATGGATTAGGATCTGGAGCCAGAGTCGTTTCGCTAATTTCTAAGGTAGTTTCTTCACTAGTAGTCGTTTCTTCGACAGATAAATCAAAGGTAATAATTAATTGATCAGAGGCAGAATGGCCATCGACAATGCGTAAGCCTAATTCATAATAGCCAGGAGCAGGTGCTGGAACTTTAAATTCAGTATCTGTTCCTGAATAGACGATTTCACCATTCAGTCTTAACTCAAAGCTAGCTTGAATGGTTAATGGTTCCCACTTGGCTTCAATTTCTTCAGTCTCTTCATTGTACTCCGCATCGAAACCACTTGGTGAAGCTAATACTTTATAAACAGGTGAAATCTGGGTCGGTTGACTACCTTTTACAAAGAGTTCATTTGACCGCATATTGGCAGGTGTTTGGGGACTTGGTTTTTGCAGTGGCTGGGTATATTTTTCAATTTCAGCTACTTCGACCGAGTCTGGTTTTTGCCAATCAGCTATCGGGACTTCTTGCATCAGATATTGAATCATCTGGCTGTAAATCAGCTGTGGAATAAGTGAATCCTGATAGCTCAATTGATTACCAGCCTTATAAGGATCATCATAGCCCACCCAAGTGGCAATGGCATATTGCGGTGTAAAACCAGCATACCAAGCATCGGGTGCAGCAAAACTTTGTGGATCAATGCCAATTTCCGTTCTTTGTTGGTCGGAATAGTTGGTTGTTCCGGTCTTACCAGCATGGTAGAGACCATTGACGCCTGCTTTTTCAGCAAAGGTTCCAGGAACACCCTTTAAGATATCCACTAACATATAAGCAGTAGAGTCTTTCATAGCTTGACGACTTTCCGCTTGGAATTCTTGAATGGTTCCTGCTTGAGTAACGACTTTGTTAACGGTATAGGGTTTATGATAGTGACCATAATTAGCAATAGTCGCATAGGCAGCCGATAATTGAATGGGCGTCATTTCACCCCCAATGGCATTGGATTCGACTAATTCGCGTTGGTTATTGTTCTTAATATTTATATCCATCTTTTGTAGGAAGGAATAAGACTTGTCTAAGCCCACTTCTTGTATGAGTTTCAAGGCCGGAATATTACGTGAACCTACTAAGGCTTCTCTAAGTGTTTGTTTTCCCTTGTAGTCTCTATCATAATTATAAATTTCATCCCCCGAGGTATAAGTGTAAGGTTCATCAACGACCGTTTGGCCAGTTGAATAATTGAGGTATTCAATCGCTGGTCCATAATCGGCTAACGGTTTCATAGTGGAACCGATACTGCGGTTAAGGGTGGCTGTGCGGTTAAGTCCCATAGCCACTTCTTGGTTACGTCCACCGGATAGGGCGGTGAGCTGTCCATTATCGACATTGATGATAGAAACAGCTGTTTGCATTTCATCATTAGGGAAGAGATTGCCATTAGCATCTTGAACCGTTTGATAGAGATATTTTTGAGCGTCTATATCGAGATTGGTGTAAATTTCTAGACCATCTGTATAGACATTTAAGTTCATTTTATCTTGAACTTCTTGAGCGACGACATCGATATAGGCATCGACTATTAAGTCCATTTCACTAAGGGTGTCATCATTTAAAGGAGACAGCATGGAAGCCACTGGAATAGCCACAGCTTCATCATATTGAGCCTGACTAATCATTTGACGTTTGAGCATGACCTGTAAGACCGTATCCCGACGCTCTTGGGCGACTTCAGGATAAAGATAGGGATCATACTGCGTAGGGGCTTGCGGTAATCCAGCCAAAAGAGCAGCTTCTGCTAGAGTCAGATCTTTTAAGTCTTTATCAAAGAAAGACCGAGCAGCTGTTTTAGCCCCATAAACATTGTTAGAATAAAACAATTTATTGAGATAGAGAGAGAGGATTTCTTCTTTGGAATATTCTTGCTCCAACTTCAAGGACAACCAAGCTTCTTGGGCCTTTCTTTCTAAGGTTTGATCTTCAAATTTAGTGGAAAAAACCGATAATTTGACCAACTGTTGAGTAATGGTAGAACCACCTTGGCGAATGTCACCCGCTCTAAGGTTGGCTATGGCCGCCCCTACAATTCGGATAGGGTCAACTCCTTTGTGTTCCATAAAGCGCGCATCTTCAATGGCTAAGACCGCTTGTTTTAAGACTTCAGGGACTTGATCGGCTGTCATTAGATCGCGGTTCTTACCACCCAGGGTCTTGACCAAATTACCTCTATTATCAAAGACTTTAGAAGAGACTTGACCAGTTAAATCGTCTTGGTCAATCTCAGGGGCTGACATGGCATAATAAGTAAAGAGACCAGCACCAGCTATTAAAGTAAGTAGACCTAAAGACAGGCCTATTATGACAATGCGCTTGAACCAGGTCATGAAATTTGTTTTTGATCTCTTAGGGGGATGTTGTTGATGATATTTTTTTCTTTCTACGCGACTTCCTGTCACCATATTTATTCCTCGTTTCTATTAGAGACTTTTTATTTGGCTTCTTCTAAGTAGGCATCCAAGGCACTTAAATAATCGACTGAAATAGGAAATTTGCCTTGGGGACAAGCATAAGCATGGGCTTGAATAAAACTATAAGGGATGCTTTGCTTTTGGTTTTTTTGCAAGAAATTTTCAAGCAGGGGATAGGGAATCAGATAGATTGCATCGTGTACCCTAAAGTAGATCAACAAAAAGACGATGCCTCCTTGCTGGAAGCAAAGCTTCATATGTTCGATTTGATGGTCATGTAAATTGGATAAAGGGAAAGAGGTCTTGTTACGCGTTTCCTTAGTCTCAAAGTCAATATACCTGCCCAGATAGACACCGTTATAGTCAGTGGTAGAGGCCTGACGAAAATAGGCTTCAGTAATACGGGCGGCTGATCGTTTGGGGTAATCGACTTTGACAATCTGCACTGGTGTTGGCTTTTTATGAATGACCGCCAGTTGCCGGTTTAAATAATAAGCATTACTCTGATTGATCATTTCTTCAAAGGACATCCCTCGACTACCGTATTGTGTTTTTTGTTTTGATGTTATTTCTTTCCTTTTAAATTTAAAACGCGGACCTTGTCCTGCAGGATAATTAAACATGGACTCACTCCTCAATAAGTCTTATTATAGCGAATTTTTAGTCAGATACCTAGTTTAAATTCAGACTTATTCTAAGACCTAGTCTAACAACAAAAAATGAATTTTATTAGACTTTATTGGTAATATTGATTTGGTGTTTACAAAAGCAGGGAATTTCGTTAAAATGTATGGGTATGTAAATTATATACTAGTCTTGGAGGAAGAATAATTATGACAACTAAATTTGAAAAAAGCTCTATCAATGAAGGAGTTTTAACATTTGAAATTCCAGTAGAAGATATCAACAAAGGCTTAGATAAAGCTTACAATAAAGTACGTAAAAATATCTCTGTACCTGGATTTCGTAAAGGGAAAGTACCACGTCAAATCTTCAACAATGTTTATGGTGAAGCTTCATTATATGAAGAAGTATTAAACCAATTAATCCCAGGCGCCTATCAACAAGCTGTGGAAGAAGCAGAGATTGAAGCGGTTACTCAACCTGAAATTGATATTGAATCAATGGAAAAAGGGAAGCCATGGGTTATAACTGCCAAAGTTACCTTAAAACCAGAAGTTAAATTAGGTGAATACAAGGGCTTAACAGTAGAAAAACAAGACCGCCAGGTAAGCGATGAAGATGTAGAAAAGCGCTTAGAAGAAAAGCGTCAACAATTAGCAGAATTAGTTGTTAAAGAAGATGCAGCGGTTGAAGGCGATACTGTCGTAATCGACTATGAAGGTTTCCGCGACGGGGAACCATTCGAAGGGGGTAAAGGTGAAAACCACTCCTTAGAATTAGGTTCCAATTCATTCATTCCTGGCTTTGAAGATCAACTAGTAGGTGCTAAACCTGGTGATGATGTAGAAGTTAAAGTTACTTTTCCTGAAGAATACCATGCGGAGGAACTGGCTGGTCAAGACGCTATGTTCAAAGTGCGTGTTCACGAAGTAAAAGCAAAAGAATTACCAGAATTCGATGATGAATTTGCTAAAGATGCAGATGACGAAGTAGAAAGCTTGGACGAATTGCGTAATAAAGTACGTGTTCAATTAGAAGAAGAAAAAGAAAAGCAAGCTAAAGAGGTCATTGAAGATTTAGCATTACGTCAAGCGGTTGAAAATGCTGAAATCGTCGAAATGCCTGAAGCAATGGTTCACGAAGAAATCCACCGTCAAATGGATCACTTCTTAAACAACTTGAAGCGTCAAGGAATTAACGAAGATCTCTATTACCAAATTTCTGGTAGCTCTCGTGAAGATCTCCATGAACAGTTTGCAGAAGAAGCAGACCTAAGAACTAAAACGAACTTAGTCTTAGAAGCAATCGTTGCAAAAGAAAAGATTGATGTCAATGAAGAAGAAGTTAATAAGGAAATTGAATTATTAGCCAGTCAATACGGAATGCCAACTGATCAAGTGAAACAATATGTGACTGAAGATATGTTGAAGTCTGATATTCGCTTGAAGAAAGCCATGAGCTTAATTGTTGACTCTGTTGAAGAAAAATAGGATACTAAAATAGAAGAAATAACAAAAGAGGGATCGCAACAGTCTGATTTTAAAGTGACTTTTGCGTCCCTTTTTAGTCTTATTTAAGTAAGTAAGACCAAAAAGGAGGAAACATGGGAAAGACTACAAATATCAATGATTATTACTGCTCGTTTTGTGGTAAATCACAAGATGAAGTCGATAAGATTATTGCTGGACCAGATGTTTTCATCTGTAACGAATGTGTTGATTTATGCCAATCAATCATTCAAGAAGAGATGCGCTTTGAAAAAGAGCAAGAACCAGTTAAAGTGTTAAAACCGCAAGAGATTGTTGATCAACTAAACCAATATGTGATTGGCCAAGATCAAGCTAAGAAATCTTTAGCCGTGGCAGTTTATAATCATTATAAGCGCATCAACTTTAAAGCCCTTGATGACGATGATGTCGAATTGCAAAAGTCTAATATCTGTATTATCGGTCCGACCGGTTCGGGTAAAACCTACTTAGTCCAGAGCTTGGCTCGCATTATAAATGTTCCTTTTGCCATAGCGGACGCTACCACCCTAACCGAAGCAGGCTATGTGGGGGAAGACGTTGAAAATATCTTACTGAAATTAGTACAAGCTGCTGATTATGATATTGAACGTGCTCAAAAAGGGATTATTTATGTGGATGAAATCGATAAGATTGCACGAAAATCTGAAAACACCTCGATTACCCGTGATGTTTCAGGTGAAGGTGTCCAACAAGCTCTACTTAAAATTTTAGAAGGAACGGTAGCCAATATCCCACCTAAAGGAGGGCGTAAGCACCCTAACCAAGATTATATTCAAATCGACACCTCGCAAATTCTCTTTATTGTAGGTGGAGCCTTTGCTGGCATTGAAACTACGATTAAAGAACGTTTAGGCTCTAAAGTAATTGGTTTTGGTACGGATACTCACCGACAACATAGTGATGAGAATATCATGCAATTAGCCAGTTCAGAAGACTTGCTTAAATTCGGCTTAATTCCCGAATTCATTGGACGATTGCCCATCTTAACGGTCTTGGATCAATTATCACAAGAAGATTTAGTCAGTATCTTAACCCAACCTAAGAACGCTTTGGTTAAACAATACCAACGTCTTTTAGAAATGGAAGATGTCAAACTAGAGTTTGAAGAAGCGGCCTTGGAAGAAATTGCTCACCAGGCTATTATTCGCGACACTGGAGCGCGTGGTTTAAGGTCAATCTTAGAAAACACTATGTTAGATATTATGTTTGAAGTACCACAAAGAGAAGATATTTCACGCATCAAGGTCACAAAAGACACGGTATTGGGCAAAAGTCGCGCCACTTATTATAATAAGAGTAATCGCAAGATAAGCAAATAAAAAATGGGGTAGACGAATGCACATTAAAGAAGCAAAATTTGTAATTTCAGCTGTTCAAGAGTCCCAAGCGCCACAAGATGAAGTGCCTGAGATTGCCCTTGCCGGGCGGTCAAATGTTGGCAAATCCAGTTTTATTAACAAGGTCCTCCAACGTAATAAGTTGGCCCGGACCTCTGGACAGCCTGGTAAGACCCAAACTTTAAACTTTTATTCGGTAAACGACGCTGCTTTTCGTGTCGTGGATGTGCCAGGTTATGGATACGCTCGGGTCTCCAAGCTAAATCGTAAAAATTGGGCCAAGATGAATTTGAATTTTCTACGGCAAAGAAGAAATCTTCGTTTATTAATCCTCTTGATGGATATTCGTCACGAGCCCACTCAATTAGACAAAGCAATGTATCAATTTGCCGAAGAATTAGACATTCCTTTTGCCATTTGTTTGACCAAGGCGGATAAAATCAAAAAAAGCCAATGGAATAAACATTTATCCCTCTATAAGAAAAGTTTAAATTTACCAACAACCGATGCGCTTTTCACTTTTTCATCGGTAACCGGAGAAGGTCGCGAAGATATTTTAGACTTGTTTGAAAGTTTATTAATGGATGAATAGGAGTCAATAAAGTGAAAAAGCTATGTTCTACTTATACCAAGAAGGAATTTTCATGGATTCTACAAGACTGGGCCAATTCTGCCTATTCTTTAATGATCACCACCGCTTTATTCCCTATATTTTATAAGAGTATTGCCACCAATGCGGGGGTCTCTGATGCTAATTCAACAGCTTATCTTGGTTATACCAATGCTATCGGGACGATCGCTGTCGCTATGATGGCTCCTTTTTTAGGGACTTTAGCAGATTTTCCTGGTTACCGTAAAAAATTATTTACCACTGCTACGCTCTTAGGTGTTTTCTCAGTGCTATCGATGATTTTGATTGGTCAAGTTTCTTGGCAGTGGCTATTGGTACTTTATGGCTTTTCAGCTGTCGGTTTTTCGACTGCTAATATTTTTTATGATGCTTCCTTGATGGATGTCACCAGTCGCGACCGTTTGGACTTAGTGTCCTCAGCCGGTTTTGGTTTTGGTTATATCGGAAGTGTGATTCCTTTCTTAATTTTTATGCTTTTACAATTTTCAGGTGGGTTAAAAGAGGGTGTAGTGGTTAATATCGGTTTTCTTTTAACGGCTGTTTGGTGGTTTGTTTTTACCATTCCTTATTGGAAAAATGTCGACCAGGTCTATATGGACCAACCAAAGCAGCCCCATATTATCGCTTCAACTTTAGCTTCTCTCAAAGAAACTCTAACGGAACTAACCAAAGACAAGGTGATTGTTTATTTCTTAATCGGCTATTTCTTCTACATAGACGGGGTAGGAACGATTATCAAAATGGCTACCTCCATCGGAAGTGACCAGGGCTTAACAGCTACTCAGTTAATATTGATGTTGTTAGTGGTTCAAATCGTTGCCTTTCCGTGCTCGATTATTTATGGCATCTTAGCCAAACGCTGGGGAAGGCGCACTATGCTTTTTACAGGTATTGGGACCTACATTCTAATTTGTTTAATGGCCCTATCCTTATCCTCTTTTGTGGATTTTATGATCATCGCTATCTTAGTAGGTTCAGCTCAAGGTGGGATTCAATCTCTTAGTCGTTCTTATTTTGGTTCTATTATTCCACTGGAGAAAAATAACCAGCTTTTTGGTATTTATAATATTTTCGGTAAATTTTCATCAGTTTTAGGTACCACCATTCTGGGAATTATTACCCAACTAACGGGCGATTCGCTCAAAGGCTTGTTTGTAATTGTGATTCAATTTATGATGGGTGCCTTCCTACTGTGGAAAGCTAAAAAGCCAATTACTAAAGCTGTTTAAAACAAGCTTGAAATTTTATTAGAGGAGGCAGGCCATGGCCTATATACCGAATGAGGTGATTGATGCTATCAGGCAGTCGGTTAAAATCGAAGACGTTGTCAGTCAATATGTGCAACTGACTAAAAGGGGTCCAGGCTACTCTGCCTCTTGCCCTTTTCATGAAGACAATAACCCATCCTTTTCCATTCATACCGAAAAGCAAATCTTCAAATGCTTCTCTTGTGGTAGAGCGGGCAATGTCTTTGGTTTTATCCAGGAAATTGAATCGCTACCCTTTAAACAAGCGGTTATTAAGGTGGCAGAGTTTGCAGACTACCCTTTGGATTCAAGTTTATTAGCTGAAGATGATTATAGTCCAATTCCTCATCAAGATAAACAATTGTATGCGATCTATGAAAAAGCTAGTCAATTCTATCATTACTTTTTAACTGCTACAGAAAATGGTAATCAAGCTTATGCTTATTTAAGCGATCGTGGCTTAAAGAAGGAAACGATTGACGCCTTTGCTTTAGGGTTAGCGCCTGATAATTCTGAGCTCTTATGGACTTATTTAAAGGATCAGTCTTTCACTGAAGAAGAATTACTGACTTCGGGTATTTTTTACCAAGCTGAAAATAGTCTAGCCATTATCGACCGCTTTCGTGGACGGATTATCTTCCCTTTGAGATCGAATCAAGGAAAGGTTTTAGCCTTTTCTGGACGCCTCTATCAAGCAGGGGACTCTCGCAAGAGTAAGTATGTTAACTCGCCTGAAACCACTATTTTTCATAAGAGTCAGCTGGTTTATAATCTTGATTTGGCACGACCAGCCATTCGCAAGTTAAAACAAATTATAGTTTGTGAAGGTTTTATGGATGTGATTGCACTTTACGAAGCAGGATTCGAACAGGCGGTAGCTACCATGGGGACTAGCTTGACCCATGATCACTTGTCTTATTTGACCAAATTAGCCAATGAAATTCTCTTTGTATTTGATGGCGATGAAGCAGGGCAAAAAGCTACAGCTAAAGCCTTTGAATTGGGAAAAGATTTTCCCAAAGCCCAATTTAAATCAATCCTTTTACCTAGAGGGATGGACCCTGATGAGTGGTTGAAAGCCAGGGGAAAAGAATCCTTCCAAACACTTTTAAACCAAGCACAAACTTCCTTTAATTTTTTCAAAAATTATCACAAGCAATTCTTTCAAATGGATGATAAAGCTGCTGTGGCGGAATATATCGACCGTTTATTAGTTGATTTAAACAAAATCCAATCACCCGTCGAGAAACAATTGTATCTGGTGGAACTTGCTGAAGAATTTCAAATAGCAGAAAGCTTCTTGCAAGAGCGAATGTTGCGCTTGAGTGGAGGTCAAAGAAAGACTGGTAAAAAGCAACCAGCTATCAACCATCATCAACCACCTCCGCAATTACAAAGTGATCAGCAGGCCTTAAAAGTAGATTCTTTTAAAGCCTTTCAAAGTGAAAAATTATGGTTAGGCTTTTTAATGTACTATCAAGAGGCTTGGAATTATTTAGAAAAATTAAATGAGCTGCCATTTCTCTACCATGACTTTTCACAAAAGGCCTTTCTAGCCTTGACGGATTACTATTATCAAGGCAACAAATTGCCTTTAACAGGAATAGTTGGTAATATTGAAGAGGTTCAAGTCAATAGTCTTTTAACGAATGTAATGTGGGATTTTGAACCGATTGGTTATCAAGATCAAGCGATGACCGACTGTTTAAATACTATCCAAATCGCCTTTTTAGAACAAGAAATAGAAGAATTAAAGACCCAATTTAAACAATATCACCAACAGCAAGAAGCCAATAAGGCAACTGAGGTGATTAATCGCTTAATGGTGTTGCAAAGAAAATTAAAGACAAAAGAATAGGGGGCTTACTTTATGGCAAAAGAAAAGAAAGACAATAAAGCAAGTAAAAATGAATTAAAGCTGACTTTAGACCAGGCCACTGAAAAGCTGATAAAAGAAAAGAAAATTCTCGGTCAAGTTCACTATGATGACTTGAGCAATCAATTAGCCATTCCATATAAATTAGATGCCAATGGTATTGATAAGCTCATTCAAAAGGTGGAAGACCAAGGGATTGCGGTAGTAGGTGATGATGGTGGACCAACCAAGCAACAAATGGTTAGAGCAGAAGACGTTAAACCAGAAGAAGTCCTAACAGCCGCCCAAAAAGCAGCCGCTTCAAAAATAAAGGTAGCAGATCCTGTTCGTATGTATTTAAAAGAAATTGGTCGTGTCGATCTATTAAATGCAGATGAAGAGGTCGAATTGGCCAAGCGTATCTTAGAAGGCGATGAATTAGCTAAGCAAGAATTGGCTGAAGCCAACCTTCGTTTAGTAGTATCGATTGCTAAGCGTTATGTGGGTCGTGGTATGTCCTTCTTAGACCTCATTCAAGAAGGGAATATGGGCTTGATGAAGGCGGTTGAAAAGTTTGACCATACTAAAGGGTTCAAATTCTCAACTTACGCTACTTGGTGGATTCGTCAAGCCATCACACGAGCCATTGCCGACCAGGCGCGAACCATTCGTATCCCGGTTCATATGGTGGAAACCATCAACAAATTAGTAAGAGTCCAAAGACAATTGTTACAAGACCTGGGTAGAGAACCGACGCCTGAAGAAATCGGAGCAGAAATGGATTTACCGACTGAAAAAGTACGTGATATCTTAAAAATTGCTCAAGAACCGGTCTCCTTGGAAACCCCCATTGGTGAAGAGGACGATTCGCACTTAGGTGATTTTATTGAAGACGAAGGCGCCTTAAGTCCAGAAGATCATACGGCTTCAGCCCTCTTAAGGGAACAGTTAGAGGATGTGTTGGATACCTTAACTGACCGTGAAGAAAATGTTCTACGCTTACGCTTCGGCTTGGATGATGGCAATATTCGCACCCTTGAACAAGTCGGTAAGGTTTTTGGTGTAACGCGTGAGCGTATTCGTCAAATCGAAGCTAAAGCTTTGAGAAAATTACGCCATCCTAGTCGGTCTAAACAATTAAAAGACTTTATCGAATAGAATAAGACAAGAAAAACTCCTTCATACGCTTAAATGAGCGGAAGGAGTTTTTCGTGTTTAAGCCTTTACTTGCGAAAGCGCTTTAATCGTTTTATACTTAAGGTAGGCAAAAGGGGGAAGATTAATGGAAAGTTATTTATTAAAGAACGGTGTCAAGATTCCTAAAATTGGTTTTGGTACTTGGAAGTTAAAAGAAGGTGAAGAAGCCTATCAAAGTGTCCTTCATGCCTTAAAGGTAGGCTATCGTCACATTGATACTGCTCAAGTCTATGGCAATGAAGCCAGTGTCGGTCGAGCCATTAAAGATTCAGGTATTCCACGTGAAGAGATCTTTCTAACTACTAAAATTTGGAATGACAAGCATTCCTACAGTCTAGCCAAGCAAGCGGTGGAAGAATCCATGCAAAAGTTGCAAGTAGATTATTTAGACCTTTTGTTAATTCACTGGCCTAATCCCGTTCACTTACGCAAGGACAAGGCATGGATGCAAGCTAATCAAGAAGTTTGGCAGTTGATGGAAGAATTATATCAAGATGGAAAACTAAAAGCCATTGGGGTGTCCAATTTCATGGTTCATCACTTAGCTGCTTTACTAGCCTCTGTCAAGATAAAGCCCATGGTTAACCAAGTCTTACTCGCTCCGGGAACTACGCAAGAGAATTTAGTTAATTTTTGCCAACAACATGATATGGTTCTAGAAGCCTATAGTCCGCTAGGAAGTGGTAGTCTTTTTGAGCAAGTGCCAGTCGAAGAAATAGCAAAAAAACATAAGAAAAGTGTTGCGCAAGTTGCCCTAAGATGGTCGCTTGATAAAGGCTTTCTGCCCTTACCCAAATCAAAAACACCGGCTAATATTGAATCGAACCTAGACATTTTTGATTTTGAGCTAGAAGCAGAAGACCGCAAAAAGTTGGATCAATTAGAGGGGGTGAAAACACAAAGCGACCCTGATCAAGTTGACTTTTAAAAAAGGAACTTTAAACAGATGACCCGGAAGCTTTAATAGCTTTCCGGCTTTTTTTATGATTGAGTGCGTCTAGCTGAATAATAAAAATTTATTAAATATTTACTTAAGTAAGCTATATATTATCGACAAATTGGTTTATAATAAGCGCATAATAGTGACTTTAAGAATGGAAGGAAGGATCAATTGACTTATCAATTATTATTATTTGATTTAGATAACACCTTATTTAATTTTAATCAAGCCCAAGACCAAGCCTTACTTGAATTCTTAAGCCAAGAAGGGGTTCCCCAGCACGATATTCCTCGTTTTATTGACTACTATGTTTTGCTCAATCATTCTTTATGGGACAAGTTAGAGTTAGGGTTAATTGATCGGCAAACATTAATTTCTAGTCGTTTTGCCTTATTATTTGATCACTTTGGTCATCAGCGGGATGGGGTAGAATTGGCTCAAGCCTATCAAAAGTGTATAGGCAGACAAGCCCAGCTAATTGAAGGTGCAAGAAGCTTCCTCGAAGCTTGTCTTAAGGAGGGGAAGCGTCTGTTTGCCATTTCCAACGGTATTTCTGCTATTCAAAGGGCGCGCTTAGAACATGCAAAGTTGAATCCTTATTTTGAAGCAATTTTTATTTCAGAAGAGATTGGTCATGTGAAGCCTTCTAAAGGCTTTTTCGATTATGTCGCTGAAAATATAAGAGAATTCAATTCTAAAAGGACACTCGTTATTGGCGACTCCTTGAGTGCTGATATTCAAGGCGCCTTAAACGCAGGGCTTGATTGTGTTTGGTTTAATCATTTGAATGAAAACAAACAGTCCCACTTACCGGCCAATTATGTGGTCGATAACTATAATGATTTAGCCAAAATCATCTACAGATAAAAAATAGGTAGTCTCAAAAATGCTTTTCTAGTATATAATAGACTTATGAAAGGGAGTATCGGATGAATATCGAAAGACTATCTCAACGACTGGAAAAAGTTGCGCAATATATCGTTCAATATGGTCAAGCGCCGATTCGGTTGGCAGATATCGGTAGTGATCACGCTTATTTACCATGTAATTTACTTAAAAACAAACAGATAGAATTTGCAGTGGCAGGTGAGGTAGTGGAAGGACCTTATTTATCGGCTGTGAAACAAGTCAATGAAAGTCAATTGCAAGATAAAATCATCGTCCGTCTTGGCGATGGCTTTGCGGCAGTTGAAGCCAGTGATGCCATTAATACAGCAGCTATCTGTGGTATGGGAGGTGGTTTGATTGTCTCCATCTTAGAAGCAGGTTATCATGCGGGAAAATTACCAAAACTCTTAGTCTTACAAGCTAACACAGCAGTTGCCAAAGTCAGAGCCTGGTTACAAGATCATTATTACCATATTCTTAACGAATGCTTTATTGATGAAAAGGGGCAATTTTATGAAGTAATGGTTGCTCAAAAGCAAGCAGAAAAAGCAATTTACACTGATAAAGAAATCATGTTTGGTCCCATACATTTGACTCAAAGGGGGCCAATCTTTGAAGATTACTGGCATAATGAATTAAACCACCACCATTTTATTCTTAATCAGTTGTTTCATGGAGTAGAATATGAGCAAATGGCCCAAGACCGCAAAAATAAGGTAGACATTATTCAAGCCGAAATAGATAAAATAGAGGAGGTGGTAGACTATGACAAAGCTCTTTTTTAAAGAGTTAATGGCTTATCTCGATCAAAAATATCCTGCGGCTTATGCTGAAGAGTGGGATAAGGTCGGCTTACACTTTGGCCATCCTGAACAAGCGATTAAAAAGGTGATGGTCGCTTTGGATATGCGACCACAAGTGGTTGAAGAGGCTATTGAAGAAGATGTAGATAGCTTGATTTTACACCATCCGCCCCTCTTCAAAGCAATCGAGCGTTTCGACCAGTCTAAGCCCCAGATAAAAATGTATCAAAGAGCCATTCAAGCAGGTATCAATGTCTTTGCCATGCACACCAATTATGACGCCGCCCCTGGTGGCATGAATGATATTTTGGCTCAAGCTATGAAGTTAACTGATATTAAACCCTTAATCGATCTAGAAGAAGGACAGGTAGCGATTGGCCGGATAGGCAACTTGCCTCGAGCTCTAACGCGCCATGAACTCTTTGCCTATGTCAAGCAAGTCTTCAAACGACCTGCTTTAACAGTGATTGAAAAAGTCCCGCAAGCCACTTATCAACGAGTTGCTATTGTAGGCGGAGCCGGAGCCAGCTTTATGGACCAGGTCGAAAAGGTCCAAGCCGATGTCTTTATTACCGGAGATATCAGCTTCCACACAGGGCATGATCTATATGAAAAGCCCTTTATGACTATTGATGCCAGTCATTATATTGAGCATTTATTTATTGAGGTCGAAGTGGCCAGAATAAAAGAAGCTATCGAACAAAAGGGTTGGGATCTTGAAGTGATTGCTTCCACAGTTTCCACTGATCCCTTTACTTATGAATAAAAAGGAGAATGATTATGGACTTATTTGAAAAAACTAAAGAACGTTTAATTCGTTACGCTAAGATTAATACTCGCTCGGATGAGAATTCAACCACCATTCCATCGACTGACATTCAATTTGACCTCTTAAATCTTTTGGTCGATGAATTAAAAGCAATCGGTATGGAAGAAGTGGTGTTAAATCCTGAAAATGCCTTTGTCACAGCTACTTTACCGGCTAATACTGATAAAGAAGTAGCCAGCATTGGTTTTATTGCTCACGTAGATACAGCCGACTTTAATTCTGAAAATGTGCAGCCACAAGTCTTTGAAAACTACGACGGTAAAGATCTGCACTTGAGTGAAGATTGGGTAATGAGGGTCAGTGAATTTCCTAACCTACCACCTTATAAAGGTCAAACCCTCATTACCACTGATGGAACTACTCTGTTAGGGGCTGATGATAAGTCCGGTATTGCTGAGATTGTGACCGCTATGGAGTACTTAATCCAACATCCAGAAATCAAACACGGTAAAATCCGTGTAGCCTTTGGTCCGGATGAAGAAATTGGACGTGGAGCAGATCACTTTGATGCAGAAGGTTTTGCGACAGACTTTGCTTATACCATGGATGGCGGACCGGTTGGCGAGTTAGAATATGAATCCTTTAACGCGGCTCAAGCAGTATTGAAAATTCGTGGTAAAAATATACACCCAGGAACTGCTAAAGGCAAAATGATTAATGCCACAACCATTATGAATCTCTTCATGTCTGATCTTCCACAAGCAGAAGTACCAGAGCAAACTTCTGGCCGCGAAGGTTTCTATCATGTCTTAAGTGTAGAAGGGACGGTCGATGAAGCAGAATTAGTGCTAATTATTCGTGACTTCAACCGTGATCTTTTTGAAAAGCGTAAAGCCAAGGTGGAAGAAATCGTTGCTAACATCAACAAAGAATATGCTGAACCACCTATCACATTGGAAATGAAAGACCAATATTACAACATGGCTGAAATCATTGAAAAGGATATGACACCGGTTGACCTAGCCCAAGCAGCCATGGAAGCTTTAGATATTCCTGTTAACATTGTGCCTATCCGTGGTGGAACCGACGGTTCGAAGATTTCCTTCATGGGGATTCCAACCCCAAATATCTTTGCCGGTGGCGAAAACATGCACGGACGCTTTGAATTCGTGGCAGTTGAATCCATGGTTAAGGCGACAGAAGTAATTATCAAAATTGCGGAATTAAATGCCCAATAAGCAAAAGTTAAATAATAATTACAGGCTGGAGCAGGGATCCAGCCTGTTCTTCTACCTAAAGGAGGAGATAGCGTGACGATTCAATTTGTTACCGGCGACTTGAGTCAAAATAAAAAAAGCCTTCTTATTCAAGCCATCATGGACCAATTGAAAGAAACACCTGACTTAAAAGTCTATTATATCGTGCCAGAACACTTGAAATTTGAAATGGAAAAGTTTGTCTTAGAAGAAATCCGTGACCATCAAGTGGACCAAGCCAGCTCTATTTTTAATTTGCAGGTGGCTTCTTTTTCACGCTTAAACTGGTTCTTGATGAAAGATCAAAAGCCCAGTCATGAGATTAGTGACTTAGGTCTGTCGATGATTGTACGGCAAGTCTTAAGCCAATACCGGAAAAACTTAGTGGTTTACCAAAAGCAGGCTCACTATCAAGGTTTTATCGAAGACTTAGTCGTTCTTTTTAAAGAATTTATCGAAGGCAATATTCAAGTGGAAGATTTACAAGTTGAGCCAGCGCAAGATTTTACTTGGATGGATTTGGAAATAGAAAAGCAAAAAGAATTACAAATGCTTTATCAAGCCTTTCTAAAGGCACTGAGTGATTTTCGGATTGATAATTTTGCCAAGCAGGAAGACTTGATGGACTATATCAACCATCAAAATTTAAATAAGTATCTCTTTGTAATGGACCACTACTATTACTTTAATAGCCAGGAAATGCAATTACTTTTAAGTTTGGCTAAGCATGCTTGTAAAGTTAAGATTGTCTTGCCCATCAAGAGCGCTGAATTAAGGGCTAATCAAGCCTTGATGACTACCGCCTTACCTTATGCAACCTACTACCGCATTCGCAGTTTAGCTCAGCAGATGGGACTAGCGATTGAACCCGATTGGGAAATTAAAGACCAGGCTTTTAACTACCAAGATTCGATTTTGAGCTTAGCGCAAGCCTTTAAAGCCCAACAAGACTTACTGCCATCAGCTACCCACCAAAGAGCTGATAGGGACTTTAACAGCCACCGCTTTTTACAATTTGATTCCATCCAGAGTGAATTACGGTATGTCTCCAACCGCATTCATTATCTGGTTACAAAAAAAGGCTACCGTTATAAAGACATTCAAGTCTACACCCGAGATTTAGAAGCCTATCAATCCATGATTGCTCCGATTCTAGCGGCCAATCAAATTCCTTATTTCTTTGACCATGCTAAGGCTATGACTGACCATCCACTTTTTACCCTTATCCAACACCTCATTCGCCTGGACCGCTATAACTGGCGACTGATTGATATTCTAGAAGTATTAAAATCTCCTTTGGTAAGGCTGGGGCAGTTTCATTCGGCTTTTGCTGAATTAGCTGACCAAGACTTAGAGCGCTTGGTCTATTCCTTTGAGAATTATTTAATAGCCTATCAGTATGAGGGTTATCGCTTTGCTAACCTATCCTATGACTGGCTCTTTATGACGGAAGATGTTTTTTTTCATTCAGCTGAAGGACAGGTCTATGATTTTACACTGGCTGAGGCCTTTAGCTGGATTAGGACCTATCTGGTTGAACACTTTGGATTTAATAAAAAAGCCCTAAAAAGCAGCAAAGGCCAGAATGGATTAGCCGCTAGCTTCTATCAAAAATTAGAAGCAATCGGCATCAGGCAAGCTCTTATGGATTTAAGGGACCGAGCACTTCAAAAGGGTCAGATTGAACAATCGCGCCAAGATGAACAAGTTTGGCAGGTATTGGTCAATAGTCTCGATGAATACCACCAAATCTATGGGCAAGCAGATTTAGACCTAGCCACCTTCTTTGAAATCCTAGAAGCTGGTCTTTCAGCAGCGACCTATCATATCATTCCACCTACTTTGGACCAAGTGATGATTTCAAATATTGTGTCCCCTCAAGTTCAACCTTGTAAAATTGCCTTTGTGATTGGTATGGATCAAAAAGCCTTGCCAGCTAAACAGGCTAGGGATAGTTTGTTGACCCCCAGTCATCGCCAAGCTATCAATCAAGAACTTTTAGCCCATCAATATTTATCCGATCAGGAACATCAAGGGTATCAAATGGAATACTTATTAGCTTATCAAGTCTTACTGTTAGCGACGGATCAATTGATTATTTCCTATGCCATTCATCAAGGCGACCAAGTCCGTAACTTTTCACCATGGTTGCAACAAGCGGCAGACATCGCCAATCTTAAACTGATTCACCAAGCTGACTATAGTAGGGATCTAACTTTAGAAACGCCTTTAAGACTAGCCGATTTTGGACGGTATGCCAGTAACAAGGCCCCTATTTTATATCAAATTCATCAAGACTTTGTGCAGGGTAAAAGCCCTCAGCCCGCTTTCTTAGAATTATTGAAGTTGATGGTAGATTATGAAAGGCAAAACAAAGCAAGCCTTAAAGCAAGTGGCATCGTCGACTTAATTATTCAAACCTTTTATTTTAATGACCTACCGGATAAGATTGATAGCGATTTAGCCTTAGCACTCTTCGGTCGCAACTTATCACTATCGGTGTCTCGGATTGAACAATTTTTTGCTGACCCTTATTCCCACTTTTTACGCTATGGATTACGATTGAAGGAAAGAGAACGTTTTGAACTGGATGCTGCGCTTTCAGGTGACTACTTCCACCAGGCCTTAGACCAGTTCAATCAATTGGTACAAGCCCAAGGGAAATCTTTAGCTGACTTGTCAGAAGAAGAAGTTAAGGACTTATTAGGTGGAGTGATTGACGCTTTAAACCAAGATCCTAATTACCAAGTGCTCAGCAAACATCCGCGGATGCAGGCGATTCATCATCTATTAAATCAACGCCTGCTTTATTTTGTTCAATTAATGCAAGAACAAAACAATTTGACTCATTACCAACCCTTAGCCTCAGAATTAGTCTTTGGCACAGGGGGCAATAGTCAAGTGGCTGGCTTTGAATACCCATTGGCTGCGGGAGGATTGCTAAGCATAAGAGGGAAGATCGACCGTTTAGATCGTATTCAAAAAGGTCAGCAGAAACTGTTACAAGTGGTCGATTATAAGTCAGGTAAAAAAGACTTTGACTTAGTGGATGCTTATTATGGCTTAGACTTACAATTATTAACTTATTTAGCAGTAGCTTTGAAAAATTATCCTGATTACCAGCCTCTGGGTGCTTTTTACCAGCATCTTTTACCAAGTTTTTATAAAGCGGACAAACATTATGCCCAAGGAGAAGTTGATCAACAGACTAAGACGCTTTTAAGTCAACGAACATTGAGAGGGTTTGTAACCATTGAGGCGGATGACTTACAAATAGTTGAATCCTTTGATCACCAAGCTAGTAAAAGTCGCATTTATCCGGTGACTTATACCAAGACGGGCTATCATGCTAGAAGTCCTTTCTTTACTAAAGAAGAAGTCGATTTACTCTTAGATTATACGCATTATCAATTCCAACAAGCAGCTGAGGCTATTCAAAGTGGTGATATTGCCTTAGCTCCTTTTTACGAAAATCCTTATACCCTCTCCTTAAATGCTCAATACCGAGTGATTACAGGCTTTGATGGAACACAATCCTTCCACCGTTACCGCCATAAACAAGTCAATAAAAAAGAAGTTTTGGCTCATATGAAGGAAAAATTACTTAACAATGCAGCAAGCGAAGGAGGCGATCATCATAGAAACCCTACCGATTAAACCGGATAATAGTAAATTTAACAACGAACAATGGCAGGCTATTCATCAAAGGGGAAATAATATCTTAGTCGCTGCGTCAGCGGGTTCAGGTAAGACCACGGTCTTAATCGAACGGATTATGAATCATCTACTGACACGTTATGCCGAATTGAAAGAAGTCTTAGTCGTGACCTTTACTGAGTCTGCGGCCAATGAGATGAAAGAACGAATGGAGAAACGGTTAAAATCAGCGGTGAACCAATCGCTAGACGGGGAAGAAAAGCGATACTTGCTTAGTCAAATTAATCAGCTGCCTAGTGCCCACATCCAAACACTTCATTCATTTTGTTTATTTGTGATTCAAAACTTCTTCTATCTGGAAGCTATTAATCCAGCCTTCAACCTCTTAAGTGATGAAAGTCAAAAGCAAGTCATGGTGGAAGAAGTCTGGGACAAGCTTATTGATCAAATTAGTCAAGCCGATTCTCAACTGGCAGTCACACAAGCCGATTATCAAGACCTATTAATTCGTTTAACCAGTGGTCGTGATGATCAAGCCTTGCGTTCAATTGTTTTAGATATTTATGAGTTTGCCCGCGCCAATCCGGAACCCTTAATCTGGTTGGACCAAATGGTGGCTGAGACCGATGGTTTGGAAAGCTTTTGGAAGAGTGAACTCTATCAAGAAAGTCTAAAAATCCAACTTCAAGCACAGTTAAAGCTTGCTGATCGTTCTTATCAAGATGGCTTGAGTCTCTTAGCTTCTTGTTCAAGGCCGACGCTAGATAAGTTTGAACCAGTATTATCTGCAGAAGGGCAGCGCGTGGTCGAACTAACAGAAGCTTTCTTACAAAACGATATGGCCCACTTTAGTCAACTTTTAGATAACCTAAGCTTTAGCCGCTGGCCGAGTTCAAGAGGAAAAGCCCATGAAGAAGACTTAGAAACACTGCAAATAATTAAGCAATACCGTCAGGCTAGTAAGGATACTTTAGTTAAGATTCAGTCTTACTTTCCTTATCCTTACCAAACTATGCAGGAAGTCGAAGCGGCGATTCAACCCTACTTAAGAAAATTAAGCGATCTAAGTAAATTATTTTACCAAGCCATGCAAGACTATAAATTTCAAGAAGGGTGGATTGATTATTCAGATCTTGAGCACTTAACCTTGCAGATTTTAGCGCCTTATAATGCTCAATTAGGAAAACGTAAGCCATCGGCGGCAGCTGAATATTTCCAAGCCCTCTTTGAAGAAGTCTTAGTGGATGAGTATCAAGACATTAACGAAATCCAAGCAGCCATCTTATCCTACTTATCACGTGAAAGGGTGGAAGCGACCAAAGGCAATCTCTTTATGGTAGGAGATGTCAAACAGTCTATCTATGGCTTTCGGATGGCAGAACCATCCCTATTCCTCCAAAAATACCGTACTTACCAAACCAGTGACCAAGGTCACTTGATTATCTTGGATAAGAATTACCGCTCAAGGGACCAAGTCCTTAACTTTACCAATTATCTGTTTGAACGCTTGATGGATGAATCCTTTGGAGAAATGAGCTATGGTAAAAATGAGCGTTTGATGACCGGCAACCAGGACTTCACAGTTGCAAAGGAAATAGACCACTATGCCATTGAATTGCTCTTACATAGCAAGGAACGCTCAGACGAAGAAGATCAAATGCAAGCAGATCGTCCTGATTTATTAATAGACAAGGGAATTGATTACCAAGCCCATCTAATTGCTCAAGATATCCAAGCCAAGTTGCGCGCAGGCTATCAAATCTATGATAAAGAATTGGGTAAGGATCGTTTGATGACCTTTAAGGATATTGTGGTGCTAAGTTCTACCAAATCCAGCTTTGCCAATTTGCAGGCAGCCTTCAGCCATTACCAGCTACCTTTTACTTCACAAGCCATTGAGACCTATTTCCAGCGACAAGAGATTCAGTTAATTTTAGCCCTCTTAAAATTAATCGATAATCCCATGCAGGATATTCCTCTGGTCGCTATTCTCAAGTCTTTCTTTGTAGGCTTGAGTGACAATGACTTAGCCTTGATTCGGGTTAATCATCCACAAGCTTCCTTCTATCAAGCGGTAGAAGGCTTATTGAGTCAAGCATTTGAAAAGGATCAGCCATTATTAGCCATACAAAAGAAAGTGCAAAACTTTTTTACCCAACTTGCAAAATGGCGTGACTTTGCTGGCCACCAGGCTATTGATGAAGTCATCTGGCAAATCTATCTAGACACTTCCTTCTTAGACTATGTGGTGGGCTTAGAGATGGGGCGCCAACGTCAGCTTAATCTTCATGCCTTTTATCAAAAAGCTCAAACCATTAATCAAGGTTTAGGAGGCAGTTTAGCAAGTTTTATCCACTATATTGAGACTCTTTTAGAACAAGACAAAGACTTGGCAGAACCCCTACAATTAGACAAGGATCAAAATATGGTGCGGGCTATGACCATTCATGCTTCTAAGGGGAGTGAGTTCCCGATTGTCTATTTAATTAACAGTAATCACCGCTTTAATTTAATGGATAGCCAAAAAGCTATTGTGGCGACCAAGCATTATGGAGTGGGTATGAACCACTACCAAACGGATGACTTTGTCTATTATCAATCCATCAGTAAAACCTCGCGACAAATGCTTCTAGATCAAGCAGCAAAAGCCGAAGAATTAAGGGTACTCTATGTAGCTTTGACGCGAACCGAGCAGAAATTAATGATAGTGGGTTCGATTGAGAGTAGGGAAAAATGGCAAGAAAAGGGCGACCATTATCAAATGATGACTGACCCTGACAGCTTGCAAGTGGCCCTAGAACTCAGATCACAAGCTAATAGTTTCTTGGATTGGATTCATCAGGCGACTTCCCTCGCTCAAAGAAACCATCAATCACTCGCCACAATTACTGCTCAAGACTTTATCACACGTATCTATACTGAAGACCAAATTCAAGCCAATGTACCTAGCGTGACGGCTAGCCATCCAATAGCCAGCCCGCCGGCCTGGTTGAAGGCGCTACAAAAGGGCGAAGCTTTCGATCAACCCAAGCACAAGCATGAGAGGATCAACCAGCTTGAAGAATTGCTAACTGCCCAATACCCTTATCAATTAGCCAGTCAGACAGCTGCCTATCAATCTGTTTCAGAATTAAAACGTTTGTTCGAAGAACCACCGCATCCAGCTCTTTCTTTTTATGCAGACCGGCGGAAGGAATCTATGCATGAGCTAGATGCATCCATTGATACAGATCAAGGGAATCAAGGGATTCAAGGGATTCGCTATACGCAAGATACCTTTGAAGCCCCAAGCTTTATGCAGTCCAAAACGCTTGATGCGGCTCGGATAGGAACTTTGAACCACTATCTGATGGAGCAGGTGGACTTTGGTCCCTTTAAATTAGCTGACCCAGCCGATTATAACCAGATCTTACAAGACCAGATCCAATCGATGATCGAGCGAGGTTTGATGGAAGCAGAAGATCGGCCACATCTGTATCTTGAAACAATTCTTAACTTCCTCCGAAGTCCGATCGGCCAACAAATGATAGAAAACAGCGATCAACTTAAACGGGAACAAGCTTTTTCTTACCTGGTACCGGCTAAGGACTTGTTCGCCAATCTGACTGAGAGCAAGCAAAGTATGCAGATGGAGCAAGATTCGATTCTGGTTCACGGGGTAATTGATAGCTATTATGTGATACCTAATCAAGGTTTTGTCTTGATTGACTTCAAGACGGACCGCTACCGTCCGCATCTGAATCAATCCAAACAAGAACAATTGGAAGGGTTAAAAGACAAGTATCGCTACCAGTTGAATCTTTACAAGGACGCCTTAGCTAGCCACCTTAAACTACCTAATATCGGTACTTATATCGTGGCCTTAGGCTTCGACCAGGTGGTTGCGATGGATGAACAGATGAATCAGTAATCGTTTTATTAAGCATTCGCAAAAGAAGCATGGGTCTTTTGACTTAAGCCTAAAGCGGATGCTTTTTTTCAGATGAATGCTCGCAAGGGATCGCTTGCTTTTAAAGGTTGTTTAGGGTAAACTTTCCCTAAACAAGGCAAGTTTATTAAATTTCCTTGAATGAGGAAAGAAATATCAATTACTTTCCTCAAGGAAAGGGGAAGCTAACCAGTTATGATCGTAAGTTTCTTCTAACAATGGAAAAAATGAAGTAAGTAGGCAGGAAGGGGGAGTTCGATGGCTAGTGATGTGGTTATTATCGGGGATTTTATTAAGTCTAAGCAAATCAAAGAACGCAAGGTATTCCAAAAGCAAGTGCAAGATATATTCAAGCGCCTTAATCAGAAGTATCAAAAGCAGTTGCTTTCTCAATTGACCTTAACAGTTGGCGATGAGTTTCAAGTGATTATGAAGTTGGATTCAAACTGGCTGAACTTTTTAGATGACTTATATGTCACATTGCCCCATCCTTTTCGGCTGGGAATCGGTATCGGTGAGATCACGACGGCCATCGATCCTGAACGAAGTATTGGAGCCGATGGTCCAGCCTTTTGGCGAGCGCGCGAGGCGATTGAAGCTGTCCACCGTAATCATTATGGTAACAAGTGTCATCTGGCGCTCAGGACCCAAGACGATTCGATTAATCAGATGGTCAATAGCCTGTTTCTCTTGAGTGAAACCTTGAAAAGTCAATGGACCGACCTGCAACGGGAGACTTTCAAGTTGATGCTTGAAGAGGGGATCTACCAAGCGGAATTTGATCAGGCCCATTTTGCCCAAACGATTCAAATCAGTCAGAGCAGTTTGAGCAAGCGCTTATCACTGGGTAATATTAAGATCTACTTGAGGGGTCGAGAAACGATTGCAGAATTTTTGGAGGGGAATCATGAGTCCCTTTAATCAATGGACAATCATGATTTTAATCCTGCACTTTTCAGGTGATTTTCAATTATAAAGTCCTCAATTAGCTGTAGACAAGCAGCCTAACAGGCAGGCCTTGGCAACTCATTTAGCGATTCATGGCCTCTTTTTCTTCTATCCCTTAATCCGGAGCTTATACTATCAAGTCTTTTGGCCGGCCTTTTATGCTTATCTGATGCTTTGGATTAGTTACAGTCTGATCGACTGTATAAAGAGTGGCTTTGACAAGCTTCAGCCTTCTTATCGCTTATATACTTTCTTAATTGATCAAATCCTACATATTGTCCTCATCATTCTGTTAGGCCAAGTGTTTTTTACTAACTCCTTAGAGTCTGTTTTCCCTGCGTTTTGAACCGTCAAATGCTGACGGGGTTATTAGCGATCCTTTTGGTCGGCAAGCCGGCTAATGTTTTATTTAAACTAGCCTTCAGTCCTTATCCTCAAAGTCAGGCCATTCAGCAAGAAGGTCTACAAGGGATGGGCGCTTTAATCGGCCATTTGGAGCGGGTTTTTTCCTTGATCTATTTAGACATGGGCCAGGTGAATGCGATTGGTTTAATTTATACGGCCAAATCCATTGCGTGTTTCAAACGTTTAGAAGAAGACAAGGAGGTTGCGGAGTTTTATTTGATTGGAAGCTTATACAGTATTCTGTATGCCCTGTGTGTCTATTTCTTAGTCTTAGCTAGTTAGCAGCTATTAAATGAAAAAAGGAGGCCCCAAACATGAAAGTAAAGATTCTATTTATCCTTCTTGTAGCGCTAGTGACCTATCTAGTCTGGTTGGCTAGTCATTTAGACATTGGTCAAGAAGCGGTTGAAGCTGAGGTGGTGATTGTACCAGGTGGGGAAATAGTTCGTCCCTTGAAGGCAGCTGAATTAATCCAAGAAGGCTATGTCACATCACACTCAATGATTGTTTCTCCCTTAAATGAGTTTATCGGCACCAAACCCTTAATTGACTTTATAATTGACACCGGTTTATCGGAAGACCAAGTGATTGGAGAATTAGAAGCAACTTCTACTTGGACCAATGCGACCAATTCTATCGCCATCATGGAAGAAAGGGGATGGCAAACGGCCTTAGTAGTTACGACCGACTATCATAGCCGGCGCACTCGATTGGCTTTTGAGCGTGCGAGTCGGGGAAAGGATATGCACTTTTATTATGTCAGTGCTTATTTAAAGAATGCTCAGGGTGAGGAAGTCCTTTATCAAGACAGTCGCCAGGCCTTAAGGATAATGGCTTCTGAAGTCTATAAATACATCGGCTATTATCTAGAACTCTATTATTGGATTGACCAATAAATAATTGAATTAGAAAAGGTAGACAAAAATGACAAAACGTTTTATTCCATTTGATTTATTACGAGGGCTTGCAACGATAGCGGTCCTCTTGATTCATCTTACAGCCCCTTTATTAGGAGAAAATAAATTATGGATCCTAGCCCTTAATCAAGCGACACGCTTTGCGGTAGCTGTCTTTTTAATGCTTTCAGGTTGGGGTTTGGATCGGACCGATGCTTTGGATTCACAACTTGATTACCCCGCCTTCTTAAAAGACCGCCTCATAAAAATTATCCCGGCCTATTTGTGCTGGTCTTTAATCTATGCTTGGGCTAATTTCTGGTTGGTAGGTGAAGAATTGAGTCTTTTGACCTTCTTGCAGTTTCTCTTGCTAGGGAAGACTTCCTATCACTTGTATTTTGTTCCATTAATTGTGGGACTTTATATCTTTTACCCACTTTTATCTAAAATTGCCAATAACAAGTACTTAGCCATAGCCTTCGTGGGTCTTTTCATCTTCCAAGATGTCAGTGATCACCTACTAGGCTATATTCCTTATGATAAGGTTCAAGACTATTATAGCTATGCTTTTTGCTTCTTCTTTGGCATTTGGTTAAGCCGAGACTTTCAAGCTAAGCTTAAAAGCTTTCAAGTTTATCGTTATGGTATCTTGATTTATACGGTAATAATGCTAGGCTTGTTGATTGAAGAATCTTATCTAAGTGGGGGAGCAGTGATTGCCAATACAAGACCTTTGGTTACTTTCTATTCGATCGGTTTGGTCTTGACTTTCATGTTATATAGGTTGCCTTTTGAGAAGCTTTTCCTATGGTTTAGCCGGTATTCTTTCTTAATTTATCTTTCTCATGTTCTTTTCTTGAAATTACTTGAAGGGACGGTTGAAAAAATGGCTTTATCGATGCCCCCTCTTATCTATGTTAGTGTGGTTGGAAGTGGGTTATTAATATGCCTTTATCTCTTAATAAAAGTTGTCGACCGTGAGCCTTTTAAACGCTGGCTTAGCTAGGTTATGTAATAAATGTAATCTTTGAAAGAAAAACGAAGAATGCCTTCAAAATGAGATTTCTTGTGTTATACTTTTAACGGTGAATATAAAGCATCATATACTTATAGAAAGAGAGCGATATTATGAAAATCCCATTTTCTCCTCCGGATATTACAGAACTTGAAATTAAAGAAGTTATTGATACATTACGATCTGGATGGATAACAACAGGCCCTAAAACAAAATTATTAGAATCTCAATTAGCAGAATACTGTAATACTGATCGAGCGGTTGTTATGAATTCGGCAACAGCGTGCATGGAAATGACTTTAAGGTTGTTAGGTGTGGGACCAGGCGATGAAGTTATAACTTCAGCATATACTTATACAGCATCAGCAAGTGTAATTGATCATGTTGGTGCTAAAATAGTGCTAGTAGATACTGCTCCAGACTCATTTGAAATGGATTATGATCAATTAGAAGCTGCTATTACCGAGAAAACGAAAGTTATCATTCCGGTAGATTTAGGTGGAGTAATGTGTGATTATGATCGGATTTATGAAATTGTTGAAAATCAAAAACATAAATTTAGTCCTTCTAAAGGAACTAAGCAAGAGGTTTTTGATCGTGTGGTTATACTAGCAGATTCAGCACATGCACTTGGATCAACCTATAAAGGAAAGAATGCTGGAGAAGTTGCTGACTTTACTTCCTTTTCTTTCCACGCTGTTAAGAATTTCACAACTGGTGAAGGCGGAGCGCTTACTTGGAGAAAGGATATCCCAATAAATCAAAACGAAATTTATAAAGAATTTATGTTATTAATTCTTCACGGACAAAATAAAGATGCTTTGGCTAAAACTAAATTAGGTTCATGGGAATACGATATAGTAGCGCCTTATTTTAAATGTAATATGACAGATATTAGTGCTTCTCTTGGGCTAGCTCAATTAAAAAGATATCCTGAACTTCTAAACCGTCGTAAGAAAATCGTTGAAATATATGATAAGGGTTTAGCCAATTTACCAGTTAAAATTCTGTCACACGAAAATAGAGAAAGTGAATCATGTCGCCATTTGTATTTAGTTAGAGTAAATGGATATAAAGAATCAGAGCGAAATAATTTAATTGTAAAAATGGCAGAAGCAGGAATTGCTACTAACGTTCATTATAAGCCGCTAGCTATGATGACTGCCTATAAAAATTTAGGATTTAAAATTGATGATTATCCTAATGCATTTAGACAATATCAGAATCAAATAACCTTGCCACTTCATACTTTATTAAAGAATCGTGAAGTCAAATATATCATTGATACATTTAAGGAATATTTATAATTATGACATTTAGTATAATAAAAAAGAAAAAAGTTATGATTTTAGGTGCTAGTATTTTACAGTTACCTGCTATTTTAAAAGCAATGAAAATGGGTTTAGATGTTGTTGTCGTTGATATGAACCCAAATGCAGTAGGTTTTAAAATTAAGGGTATAACAAAGGAATTTATAAGTACAATCGATAAAGAGCTTGTTTATGAAGCAGCTATTAGAAACAATATCGATGGAATTATGACACTAGCGAGTGATATGCCCATGAGAACAGTATCTTATGTAGCTAAGAAACTGAATTTGAACGGAATTAGCGAAGATACTGCATTAAAAACTACAAGTAAAAAACATATGAGAACTACCTTGAAGGATCATCATGTGGCTATACCATTTTTTGCTATTGCTAATTCAGCCAAAGAATCCATCAAAATTGTACATCAAAATACTAATTTAATTGAAAATTTTATATTTAAACCGGTAGATAGTTCGGGTAGTAGGGGTGTATTCTTATTAGAAGACACCTCAGATGAAAATTGTCGAAAAGCATTTGAATATAGTTCATCTTTTTCAAGGACTGGAGAAGTAATTATTGAAGAATTTATGGTGGGTAAAGAAGTTAGTGTAGAAACTTTTTCTATTGATGGAGACTGTCATATTATTCAAATTACTGATAAAATAACAACTGGAGCACCCAACTTTGTTGAAATGGGTCATTCTCAGCCTTCAGAATTGCCGATAAATACAAAAGAAAAGATTATTACTTTAGCAAAAGAAGCCAATAAAGCTTTAGGGATTAAATTTGGTCCCTCACATACAGAAATTATGGTGACAAATCAAGGGCCTAAAATAGTTGAGATTGGAGCTCGATTGGGTGGGGATAATATTGGTACTCATTTAGTTCCTTTATCTACAGGTGTAGATATGGTTGAAGCCACTATTAGACTTGCAATTGGGGAGCAAGTAGATATTAATGTAAGCTTTAAAAAAGCTTCTGCCATTAAGTATATAGAGGTACCGAGTGGTATTGTTAAAAATATAAGTGGTTTAGAACTTGCAAAAAACATAAAAGGTGTTATACAGATTAATATTCTAAGGGGTATTGGTGAAGAAGTAAAAAAAGTTTCTAACAGCGTTGACAGAATTGGTTTTGTAATAGCTCAAGCTCAGACTAGTCAAGAAGCAAATGATATTTGTGATAAAGCTTTGAACTATCTAAAAATAGATATTGATAAACAAAGGAAATGATATAAATGTATAAAAAATATTTTAAAAATATTTTAGACTTTTTGTTGGCATTTTTGTTATTACCCCTTGTCTTTATTTTAATTATTATTATTGGGACAATTATTTACTTGGATGATCCGGGTCCGATCTTTTACAACGCTTTTAGAAGGGGAAAGAACGGCAAAGTGTTTTCTATGTACAAATTTCGATCAATGTATGTTGACTCTCCTGATATTAGAAATCCAGATGGGTCTACTTTTAATAGTTCTAATGATAATCGATTGACTAAATTTGGAAAACTGCTAAGAAAAAGTTCTATTGATGAAATTCCACAAATTCTTAATGTTTTGAAGGGGGATATGAGTTTTATAGGGCCTAGACCATCTATAGTCTCAAAAGATTATAGAGAAATGGATGAAATTAGAAAAAAAAGATTAAAAGTTAGACCAGGAATTACAGGGTATAGTCAAGCTTTTTATAGAAACTCGATATCTCAAGAAGAGAAATATTTATTAGATGGTAAATATGTTGAGGAATTAAGCCTTATGCTTGACTTAAAAATTTTTATACAAACAATAAAGAGCGTTTTTAAAAAATCGAATATTTTTGTGGATTAGAAAAAGATAGGATGTTTTAAATGGCAAAAAACAAATTAATGATTCTTGGTGCATCGCCTTTCTTCAAAGATGCATATGAGTATGCAAACTTTAACAATATTTATACAGTAGCAATTGATCAAAAGAATAAAGACTATGCAATATGCAAAAATATAGCAAATAAATCCTTTGAAATTAGTACACAAGACTATAAAGCTTTAAGTGAAATTATATTGAATGAGAGTATTAACGGTATATATGTTGGAGCGAGTGAAACTAATATGCCAATAGCTATACAACTAAGTGAAGAATTTAATATTCCTTTTTATTGCAGTGAAAGACTTTGGAATATTGCTACAAATAAACGAGTATTTAAAGAAATGTGTATGAAATATGAAATAAATGTTACTCCTTTTTTTAATATTAATATAGAAAACTATCTCAGCGAAGCTGATACAATACCTTATCCAGTTGTGACTAAACCAGTAGATAATAATGGATCGACTGGAATAACTATTTGTAATAACTCATTAGAATTTATTTCGGGTTTTATGAAGGCTTATAATAATTCTATTTCGAATGATGTGCTTGTTGAAAAATATATAAATATGGATAGTACTATTATCCACTATACCATGATTAATGGTAAGGCATATTTTAGTGGAATGTCTGATAAAATTTCAAGAAAAATCAGTTCTGAGGGAGCCCCAGTTATGGCACTCCAATATTTCCCATCCAACAATCAAAAATTATTCTTTAATGAATATGAAAAGAAAGTTTCATATATGTTGGAATCTGAAGGCTTTAAAAATGGACCGATATGGATAGAAGCTTTTTCAGATGGAAAAGATTTAATTTTTAATGAGATGGGTTATCGGTTTGGAGGTTCAATGACCTACCATCCAGTAGAATATTTTACTGGTTTAAATCAAATAAGTTTACTAATAAATCATACACTTAATAATTCAGAAAAATCTTTTCAATATGATTTGAAAAATACGAATAAGATTTATTGTATAGCTCCCATTCATATATATCCCGGTACAATTATGAAGGTAAGTGGACTAGATGATTTAAATCAAATAGATGGCTTTCACGCACTTGCCCAATGTCATGTCGAGGGAGACTTGATTGAATCTTCAGGAAATGTCCACCAAGTTTTTTGTTATTTACATTTGTTAGCTGATAGTAAAGGTGAAATTAATGCAATTATTGATGATATTCTCAATCATATTAGTGTAAAAAATACAGAAAATGACGATATGTTATTTAGAATTATCTAAATAGGAGATAATATATGAAAAAGAAAGATACAATTTTAATAACAAATAATCAAGTTACTAAGGTATTAAATGATATAGAGATTTTAATTTCGTTAGTTGAAAAATCTTTTTTGAGATATACTGAAGGAAAGACCATTCTTCCAGAAAAGAATTCACAAATTTTCGATGAGATGATCCAAAACAGAATTAATTGTATGCCTGCTACACTTATTGAAGAGAAGGTCGCTGGTGTCAAATGGGTTTCTGTATTTCCTAATAATCCTATGTATGGATTAGACAATGTTAATGGATTAATGATTTTATCCGAGATTGAATCTGGACAACCAATCGCAGTTATGGATTGTGCAGCTTTAACCAGTATAAGAACAGCATCAGTTGGAGCTTGCGCTTTGAAATATTTATCAAAGAAAAACCCTGACTCCATTGGCTTTATAGGGTCAGGCGCTGAAGCAAGAGCACATTTTAAAATTATTAAAGATTTATTTCCAACTATTGCTAGCTGTTTTGTATCCTCAAATTCTTTCGAATCAAATGAAAACTTTATTAAAGATGTTAGAAAGCGATATTCAAATGTAAATTATATTAATTGCGAAGATAATTTCGAAAAAGCAGTTTTTGATTCTGATATTATTGTCACTGCTACAAGCGCTCAAAAACCGTTACTTAAAGAGAGTTGGATAAAATCAGGCGCTACCTATGTTCATGTAGGTGGTTACGAAGATGAATATAATGTTGCGTTATCGGCATCAAAAATTGTGTGCGATAAATGGGAAAATGTGAAGCACAGAGGAAGTCAGACAATAAGCAAAATGTACAAGAGTGGCTTGCTTACTGATGAAAATATATACGCTGATTTATCAGAAATTATAGCTGGTAAAAAAATTGGAAGAGAGAATGAAGATGAGTTTATCTATTTCAATTCTGTTGGTTTAGCATACATAGATGTTATGATAGCCAACTATGTTTACGAGTGCTATAGGGATAAAAAAGATGCATTTAAATTCCAATTTAAAGATAGCTAGGGAGGGAGAGTAGTTGAGTAACGAAGATCATATTAGAATTACAGGATATAATGATGATAAAGGCATCTCATATTTAAGAAGTCGTTTTAAAAAATATAATTTATTGATTGATCGATTTATAGATAGTGAAATGAGCTTTTTAAAGAGACTGCATATTTCAGTTGATTTTATTTTTTCTGTAATTTTCCTAGGCGCTGGGATAAATGATTATTTTCAATATAATTTCTATTATCGAAAATATAATGATCGTAAACGTTTTATTGTTGGAAGGAAATGGCTTTATATGGTGAAGAAGTTTAACGGAAGTCTGACCAATGAATTAATAGATGATAAAAGTCATTTTAATTCATTATACGATAATTTTCTTGGACGTGATTGGTTAGATACTAGTATTGCAAGTGAAGAAGAATTTTTAGATTTTGTAAAAAAACATCCTACTTTTATTTATAAGATCAAAGTAGGAAGTGGTGGCAACGGTATAGGTATATATAAAAGTCAAGAGAGTAAAAGTCTAATTAATGATTTTTTGGATTTCAAAAAAAATAATTTAATAATTGAGGAAATCATCCATCAACATTCCGAAATGAAAAAATTCAATCCTTCATCAGTTAACACAATAAGACTCGTTACGGTGGTTAATAACGAAGAAGTGGAAATAGTACATGCTGTGTTTAGGGCTGGATCTGGTAAAGGCTTTACAGATAATTTTCATCATCTAGGAATAGCAGCTTTAATAGATATCGAGCTTGGTATTGTTTATACTCAAGGTATTAATAAATTGAATGAAAAATTTATTGTACATCCCTATTCACATAAAGAAATTATAGGATTTCATATACCTTATTGGACGAAAGTAAAAGCTACTGTAAAAAATGCAGCCTTAATTAATCCTGAGATTAGATATATAGGTTGGGATGTCTCTATTAAAGAGGATGGAACAATTTGTATCATTGAGGGGAACTGTGCTTCTGATCCTGATATCACTCAAATGCCGGATCAGATTGGAAAGTGGGAAGACTATAAAAAATATATTAATTAAAAGATTTAGTTAGGAGCAGTTTTAATGAATAGTCCTTTAATTAGCATCATAATACCAATGTATAATAGCGAAAAATATATTCAGGAAACTGTCTATAGTATTACGAAACAAAATTTCTCAAATTATGAAATAATTTTGATCGATAATAATTCTGTGGATAATACTTTAATAATTGCTGAAGAATTAGCTAATAATAACGATAGAATTGAAGTTTATAAATGTAAAAAGCAAGGACCTAGTGCAGCAAGAAATATGGGAATTAAATATTCAAAAGGAGAATATATATATTTTATAGATTCGGATGATTATTTACTGGACTATTCTTTGAAGACTTTAGAGGAAATTATCTATGATTATTTGCCTGAAATGATAATTTTCGGGTTTAGTATAGATGGAAAAAACAATAAAATTAATACGACTTTTAAAATAAAAGAGGGGCACTATAATTCTAAAGACTCAAGAAAGTTCTTGGAAAAAATGGTTAGATCCAATACTAAATTTAATGTACCATCTTATCTTTTCATTCGATTGATTAAAAGAAGTATCATCATAGATAATGATTTGTTTTTTGATGAGAATGTTTATAGATCAGAGGACTTTCAGTTTTTAGTTAAAGTTCATTACTATATCAATGATATGTATGTTATGTATAGTAAAAAGTTTTCTGTTTACAGACAAGTTCATTCCTCGATTACACATACATATACAGAGAATTATTGGGATGTCGTTAAAGAAATCTTTAAAGATTTGATAAGATTTTCAGTAGATAAGAAAGATATATTACTTAAAGAAGATTTGTCTTATAAATTTTATGTTTATGCATATTTAGCATGTGAAAACATCATATTCAGTGTCAAAGAATTTAAACAAAAAAAGAAATTATTAAAAAATATTATAGTAGATTCTTTTATGAAAGAAATGAATGAGCTAACTAATATTTCAAAAGGTTTTAGAACTATAGGTATATCTTATCTGATACTGAGAAGTAATTTTTATTTGATTATATATTTGTATATTAAGTTGAAGGAGAAGTTATAATGAACTTCGATAGAAAAAATTTATATTTTAATATTTTATGCACTAGTGTCTTTCTCGCTGGAATATCATCCTATCTTTTAAGAAATTCTTTATATGTTTTTCTTTTTTCTTTTGTAATGTGGTTAATGGTCTCTTATTATTCAATTTTTATAAAAAATATAAAACCTAGCTTATTATGTTATCAAATAACTTCGTTTGTATTTTTATATGGAGGGAGCATACTTAGTTACATTATTAAAAAAGAACCTTTATACAATTTTAATGAAGATATTCTATTACACACTTATATACTACTACTCATTTCGCAATTTACTGTTTATTTAAGTTATGCTATTTTCAACTTTCAAAGAAAGAATAATGCTCCAAATAAAAATATCAACTCTTTAAATCTCATTCGATTAATATCTATTATTTTCTTTACAATTGGTTTAATACCTATGATCTTACTAATAAGAGAAAATGTAGAATTTGTTTCTCAAAACTCATATGAGTCGCTTTACTTGAGAGGTGGAAGTTCGTTTAACAGTATATTGGTTAGATTATCTCAATTTTTTATAATGAGTTTCTATTTATATCTATCAACATTTCCTAAAAAGAAAAATGTATTGATTATTTCAACTGTCTTCCTATTAGTAAGAAGTGTATCTTTATTATCTGGAAGGAGAACAGATTTTATGTTATCTGTTATGATAGTGTTCTTCTATATATTAATAAGAAATATTATAGATGACAATCAAAAATGGATTACTAAAAAGTTTGTTATAACAGCTGTTTTATCTTTTCCTTTACTTATATTGCTTTTATATAATATAAGTAACTTTAGAAATGGAGAGCCACTTTCTTTTGATCTGAGTGAATCGTTCTTGTCTTTCTTTAAAGATCAGGGGGTTAGCATTACTGTTATTCAATATGGGAAATACTTTCAAGATGTTTTACCTGATCAACCTTATTTATTCGGACCGATAATTGATTTTTTAAAATACAATGAAATAACCAAGATGTTTTTTGACTTTACTTATTATAAACCTCAAACAATTGAATCAGCTTTTTGGGGAAATTCATTTGGAGACTCTATATCATATTTAGTATTACCTTATACTTACAAATTAGGACGAGGTTTAGGTTCTAATTATATTGCAGAGGCCTATCACACATTAGGATTATTTGGGGTATATTTTATAAATATTATTTATGGTCTAGTACTAAGATATAATGATATGAACTTTGGTCGTAATATTGTTTTGTCATATTTCTCTTTTTTCATGTTATCTAGAATTTTTTATGCACCAAGATCTACCGCCTTATCCTTTATATCAAGTACATTTAGCTTTACCAATGTGATATACATATTGTTCATATATTTGTTTGTAAAATATTTAGGGCAAATATTAAGTAAGAATAATTACAGATCAATAATTTTAAAAGGAAATTCCTATGAAAGAAAGAATTAAAGGGGTTACATTGTCATATATATATATGGCAACTCATATATTTGTTAGCTTTATTAGTGTGCCTATAATTTTAAAATTTGTTGGTGAAGAAGAATACGGTGTCTATCAAATTGTAGGAGCTTTAATTTCATACGTTGCTATTTTTGAAACAAGTATTTCAGGAGGAACACTGAAATATTTTTCGCAAGCTGTAGCCAAAAAAAGTCAACAAGATATGAAGATTGTTTTATCAATTTCGCGAAAAATAAATAGATATTTATCTTTTGCTTTAGTGCTAATTTGTGTTCTTTTTTTAACGTTATTTAAATTCTTTTATGAGGAATCATTATTACATAGTCAAATGAATGAAAGTTTAATAATGATAATACTCCTTTTTTTAAACTTAATATTCTCTTTATCAAATTCAATTTATTTAGCTGCTATTACCTCTTATGAAAAGTTTACCTTTCTGAGATTAATTTTAATCGTCTCAAAACTTATTCAACCTCTGATGTATTCATTTTTTTTAAAAATCTTTCCATATGCAGTTACAATAGTGGTTATTCAGTTATGCATAAATTTAATTTTATGTCTTTTTAGATATTTATATTTCAAAAAACATATAAGGATTACTATTCCTAGAAAGATCTCTAATCCTACTTTATTAAGGAGTATGTTGTTTTTTTCAACTAGCATATTGTTATCTAGTATAGCTGATCAGATTTTTTGGAAAACTGATCAGTTAATATTAGGTAGTATGTTTTCACCTACTATCGTCGCTGTATATTCAATTGGTTCTCAAATTTACTATAATTACATGCTAATAGGGATACAAGCATCTACAGTTTTTTACCCTGAACTATCAAGATTGAATCAGAAGAGTGATGGAATACAATTAATGTCTAATCTTTTTATAAAAGTTGGAAGGATTTCTTATTATTTATTGTTTTCGATTGTTATTGGGTTTATGTTATTTGGAAAAGAATTTATTCATATTTGGGTTGGATCTAATTTTGAAGAATCTTACTATATTGCACTCATAGTTATGATTCCTTTTACTATAGATATTGTTCAACATATAGGTTTAAATATTTTACAAGTAATTAATAAGTATAGTTTTCGAGCTAAAATATATTTGTTCTCAGCAATTCTTAATATATTATCCACTTTAGTTTTATCTAAATATATGGGAGCGCTCGGTGCTGCGCTTTCAACGGGAATTACAATGCTAATAACAAGTGGATTTATTTTAAATTGGTATTATTATTCCATTGTTAAATTAGATATTATCTGTTTTTGGAAGGAAATTATATTTATTACGATACGTTTAATACCTTCGGTGCTTGTTGGGTTTTTGATAAATTTAATAATTGATGAATTTTCTTTATTTAATTTTATTCTAAAGCTTGTATTATTTCTTTCGTTTTATTTAATCAATTGTTATTTAACTATGAATGATTATGAGAAAAAGCTAATTATAAATCTTGTTGGCTTCGTAAAAAGATAAATAAATATTTTGGATGATTATTATGAATAATAGTTCGTAAAGCCATTATTCCAGCAGCTGGTTATGGAACGCGTTTTCTACCAGCTACTAAAGCCATGCCGAAAGAAATGTTACCGATTATTGATAAACCGACCATTCAGTATATCGTAGAGGAAGCAGTAGCAGCAGGTATTGAGGTTATTATTATCATTACAGGGAAGTCTAAACGAGCCATTGAAGACCATTTTGACAAGAATACCGAGTTAGAATTAGACCTGATGAACAAGGGGAAGATTGCTATGTTAGAGTCGGTTCAAAAGGCCTCCAACCTAGCGAACGTCTACTTTATCCGCCAAAAAGAAATGAAAGGTTTGGGCGATGCCATTTATACCGCCAGAAGCTTTATTGGTAATGAGCCCTTTGCCGTTCTTCTGGGTGATGATATTGTGGTATCAGAAGAGGGTGATCAACCAGCCATTCAACAATTAATGGACGAATACGATTTAACCGGCTCCTCCGTTATCGGTGTCCAGACGGTCTCTCAAGACCAAACCCATCGCTATGGTATTATTGATCCCTTGGAACAAGATGGGCGCTTATACAAGGTCAAAACCTTTGTTGAAAAGCCTAAGCAAGGAACAGCCCCTTCCAATCAAGCCATTATGGGAAGATACGTTTTAACGCCTAAGATCTTTGATTTTCTAGCCAAGAAACAAGTCGGCGCCGGCGGAGAGATCCAACTGACTGATGCCATTCAAATGTTAAACCAAGTCGAACCGGTCTATGCCTATGACTTCAAAGGCATTCGTTATGACGTCGGGGAGAAAATCGGTTTTATTAAGACCACCATTGACTTCGCCCTCCACCGCGAATTCGCTGAGGAAATCCGTCAGTATATGCGAGAGAAGTTGGAAGAATAAGATGAATAGATTAACCCCCTAGAGTTGAAGTTAGCTCTAGGGATTTTTATTTTCGCCCTACTTATTAATTAAATAATTGGATCGTTTCATCGATTTTCTCTTCGACTAGTTTAAGGATGACTGATTTTTCAAGCTTCGCCTTATAAATAATATAATCTAAACATTCCGAATGACTCGGTAAGACGCTTTTTTCAATTAGCTTGTATTTATCCAGAATGGTAGGGTAGGTAGCTGTGGTCCAAGTGTAACTGCCTTGAATGGTGGCGATAAAGTCAAGCAGTGAACCTCGCTCATAAACTTGGATTAATTTCTTTGAGGAATTAATTTTTTTCTGCCATAAATAGGCCTCAGTATAATCATCCCATTCAAAATCACCGTGGATAATTTCTGTAAAGGGTTCTAAGTCTTTAAGTGCTAAATGCTCTTTTTTAGCCAGTGGGTGCTGCTGAGAAATCAGAACGACTCGAGGAAAGGAGGAAAGCTGCTTCCACTCAATATAACGCGCTTTTAATTGATTTTCAAAATGCTCCTTGTTCTCCGTATAAAAACGAATAATACCAATATCTGCATTGCCACTATTAACATCCTCGATGACTTGTAAGTTGGTTGTTTCAGAAAATTTGATCGATAAGTTATGATGTTCCTCTTGCAGGCGGTTGATCATTTTGGCGATTGCAAAAGCAATATAAGAAGACCTCCTGGCAGAAATAGAAAGCGAAGAGAAGTAATTAGTCGGTGTTAGATATTTGGTTTCAATTGACTGATAAAGGGCATCGAGTTTTTCCAAATCATTAAGAACTTGCTGGCCATCATTCGTTAGTTGAACCCCTTTGTGAGTACGATCGAAAATAGTAAAACCAATCGATTCTTCAAACCTTTTTAATATTGAACTCAAATAGGGTTGTGAAACGAAAAGATTTTGAGAAGCTTTGCTGATTGAACCCGTCTTAGCGATTTCCAAAATGTATTGAATATGATGAATGTCCATGGTCTAGGCTCCTAATAGTTTGATTATAAGTAAATGAGGATAGGTGGTATTGTTATCATCTATTTTTAATTGCTAGAGGATGATGGTAAAATTTAATTAAAGATGTAAGCGCTATCTTTAAAAGAGAACGGTTCTCAATAAGTTTATCATAGTTGAAGTCTTTTTTTAAAATTTAATAGGGAGGAATCTGTATGTCAGACCATCTAAAATTTGCCAACCATCCTTTGATGTATCTGGTTAGTGGAATTGGTATTGCTTTAGTGTTGATTCAAGGGACCTACATCCTAAAGAAAGCGATGAAGGCAACCAAAGAATTAAATATGGATCAACAGCGCGTTAAAAAAGGCCTACGAGTCGCAGCCATGGCCAGTATTGGACCGGCTTTAGGGATTGTAGGGAGTATTTTATCCTTGATTGTCTCATTAGGTGCGCCAGTTTCAGCCTTGCGGATGTCAATTATTGGAGGTACCAACTATGAAACCATGGCCGCCACCTTTGGTGCGCAAGCAGCAGGCGGAGAACTCTCTCCAATGATGGATCCAACGGTGTATGCCAATGCCTTATGGACGCCGGCTTTAGGGGTTATCCCTTGGCTAATTGTGACCTTCTTCTTTGGCCATCGCATGAACATGATCAATGATTTTATGACCGGTGGTAAAAAAGCCTTACTACCAGCAGTCAGTGTCGGTGCCATGTTAGGGTCTTTTGCCTACTTTGTCATGAATAATGTCGTAAAAATTAATGTCAATCCATCCTACGCCGTCGCTTCTTTATCGGCTTTAGTGATTATGATTATCTGCCAAAAACTAAGCGACCAATACGAATGGTTAAAGTCTTGGTCACTAACGATTGCCATGTTTGCCGGTGCCTTATGTGGCATGTTCTTTGTTTAGATCTATAAGGAGGAAAAAGAATGGGAGCCTATGAAAAATTCACCAAAAGTATAACTAATTTTGGTCGCTTAACCATGGTCTTGGGAGTGATTGCCGTATTACTACCCCCTCTAACCATGACCTTTGTCTTTGGTTATAATCCAGGTTTTGCCGCCATCATCGCCGGAGCTATTTCACAAATGTCTGTTTCTGGAGCTTTCTATCTGAGTGAACCTTTAACTTACTTCCCAATTGTTGGTACATCAGGCTTATATTTAACCATGTTATCAGGTAATGGGGTCAATATGAAGATTCCTGCCGCAGCCATTTCATCGGAAGCCTCAGGCTACAAGCAAGGGACAGATGAAGGGGCTTTGATGGGGACAATCGGTTTAGCTGTATCCATCTATGTGGCTGTTTTCTTTGTGATTTTTGCGACCATTTTAGGACAAACGGTGATTACTACCTTACCTGCCGACTTAGCGAAGTATTTTGAGCTAATCATTCCAGGCATTTATGGGGCAATCTTTGGCCAATTTATGGTCAAGTCATACAAGACCGGTCTTTTTGCACTGTTGATTTCAACCGTTATGATCTACATTGTTCAGTTCATTCCAGGAAATCCATCTTTTGTTATTACTTTAACATCTATCTTTACTACTATTTTATTTGCGCGTAAACAATTAGAAAAAGGTCTATTAAAATAATAGGAGGTATCTTATGATTAGCCAACGTAATTTAGAAATTTTTGAAGAAATGTTGATGATTCATTCGCCCTCTAAAGAGGAAAAAGAAATGGCAGATTATGTCATTAAATTTCTTGAAAATCTTGGAGCCGAGATTCATCTTGACGAAAGCCAGCATACCTACGGTGGCAATTCGCCAGTTATCTTTGCGAAAATTAAAGGAGACATAGAAGGCGAGGGCGTGTCACTAAATGCTCATACCGATGTGATTCAGCCCAATAAAAACTTAAAAATCGTTAAAAAAGATAATATTTGGTCCTCAGATGGGACGACGACCTTAGGTGGGGACGATAAGGCCGGTCTGGCCGCTATTTTAACCGCTGTGGAATACATTGTTAAGCATCAGATTAGTCACCAAGATATTTATGTAATCGTCACTCCCGGTGAAGAGCAGGGGATGTTAGGCGCGCGGAATATTAATTGGGAAAGTGTCTACCAGCATATCAATCCTGCTAAAAACTTAATTGTAGCTGACAATGCCGGCAAGGCCAATAAGGTCGCCTACCAAGCACCGACTTGTTACCGCTTTGAGATCACCATTGGAGGACGTAAGGCCCATGCGGGGATCGAACCAGAAAAGGGCATCAATGCCATCCAAGTAGCGAGCAAAGTCATTAGCCAAATGCCGCTCTTAAGGATTGATGACGAAACAACCGCCAATGTGTCGCAAATTACTTCTGATTTCCCTAATAATGTGGTGCCAGATTCTTGTATCTTTACCGGTGAAATCCGCTCGCATCAAGAAGAAAAGGTCGACCAATTATTACAAGCCTACGAAGGCATTATCCAGCAGTATACAAACGACTATACCATCGAAACGCGTCGTGACTACCCAGCCCTTGCCAGTCAAGATGACCTCAAATTCGTCAAAGAAATTGTCGCAGCCTACGAAACAGTCGGTGTCAAAGCAGAGCCTCAAATTATCGGTGGAGGATCGGATGCCAACTTTTTTGCCGAAGAAGGTTTTAACTCAGCCATTGTCGGTGTGGGGATGGAGCTGGTTCATACGACGGAAGAATACCTAGATACGGATGAAATGATCCTAACGACTAAAGCGTTGATCAATTATTTAAGTAAAGATTAAGTAGGTGGTTTAATGCCAAGCAAAGAACTATTTGAAAGAAATGATCAATACGAAAAAAAAATCATTCAATGGAGACGTGATTTGCATCAGATTCCTGAGTTAGGCTTAGATTTGCCGAAGACAGTGGATTATGTTCGCAGTCAACTCATAGGAATGGGTCTTTCGGTTGAAGACCATTATGTCAACGGAAATGGCTTGGCTGTCGTCATAGAAGGAAGCAAAGAAGGGAGTCCAAATGATCGAGTAATGGGACTTCGAGCCGATATGGATGGGTTACCCATCCAAGAGGAAACGGGCTTGTCTTTTGCTTCGAGAAACGGTAATATGCATGCTTGTGGCCATGATGGACATACGGCTACGCTTCTAGCCGTCGCTGACTTTTTATCCCATCACCGTCATTTATTTGGAGGTAAGGTTAAACTAATCTTCCAACCCGGTGAAGAATACCCCGGAGGGGCAGAGCCAATGATTCAAGAAGGTGTCCTTAAAAATCCGGATGTAACACGGGTATTAGGTTTTCATATCGGTCATTTAGATAAAGCAATTGCTCCGGGTCATATTTCTTATCGTGTTGGTCCTATGATGGCCTCGATGGATCGTTTTCAGATTATAATCAAAGGCTTTGGCTTTCATGCCGGTTATCCAGAATCTTCCAAAGATCCGATTACAGTGGCTGCCGAATTGATAATGGCCTTTCAAACCATTAAGAGTCGGAATATTAAAGCCAGTGATCCAGTAGTCGTTTCTGTGACCCATATTGAAGGGGGCTTTAATCAAAATATTATCCCTGATCAAGTCTTCATTGAAGGCACCGTAAGGACTTTAAATGATGATTTGAGAGCATTTGTTCATCAGCGAATGAATAAGATTACCAAAGGTTTGGAAGTCGCTTATGATGTAAAAATTGACCTGTCTTATGAGTATAAATACCCCGTCTTAGTAAACGATCAAGCCTCTACTTTAGATACTGTTAAAGCTTTACAAGCAGGACTAGGCGATGATTACCTTATTCCATCAGCAGAGGCCTTAATGGGGGCTGAGGACTTTGCCTATTATGGTAAAGAGCTTCCAGCAACTTTCTTATTTTTAGCCAACCCAAGAGAGATTGAAGGCCAGTTCCATGGTCACCATTCTTCTAAATTCGATATCGATGAAAGCAAGCTCATCTTAGCCTTTAAGGCCTTTATTTTAGCAACCCTTGATTATTTACAATAGAATGATTAAAAGAGGACCTCCAATGTTCTTGGGATTTAGTTGTCGTAACTTAATCTTACAAGACATGGTCCTCTTTTTCTATACAAGGAGCATTTTTGAGTTTACACAAGATGTTTTACACCATGATTCTTCGCTTTTGATATAGAAAATAGCTCTTTTTTTATGTTATAATTATTAACATTAACTATCAATTATAAGGGAGAGCATACAATGAAAAAATGGTTACTAGCAGCCACTGTCGGCTTATTGACTTCAGGTCTTTTCTTTAATACGTGGGTAAGTGCAGAAGTCAATGAGGAAGAGTTAGGCTATGTGGTCTTTGCTGAAAGAGAAGACCAATCAAACTTTGAAGAAGTGGACAAATATAAGGTTCTTTCGGCCAATACCATGAAAGCCAGCTTAAAGAGTGATAAGGATAAGCTTATGACGTTTAACTTACTGCATATCCTCTCACCAGAAGAAGAAAAAGATGAAGCCTATGCCCAAGAAGCTAAAGAGCGCTTGGAAGAATTGATGAAAGATGCTGACAAGGTCGAATTAGAATTATTTGAAGTTGAAAAAGAAAATCACTCAGACGAATCTGTTAAACAAGAAGACTATGCGGCAAACCTATGGTTAGATGGCATATTAGTGCAAGAAATTCTCTTAACGGAAGGCTACTCAGTGATCCAACTCGACCAAACAAAAGAAGCAGAAAAGGCTAATGAATACTTAGATGTTCTTGTTCAATCCCAAGACTATGCTGCCAAAAATCGTTATTATGTTTGGGAGGATAACTCCAATCAGTTTCTAGCCAATGCCGAATTCCCTGAAGTGATTAAAAATACACAAACGGGTCAAGTCGTTGTTTCTCAAGCCGATAATACTCAAAAAGCAAATGCTTTATTTGAATTACCGAGCAAAAATAACCCATCCCATCCAACGCAAGAATCTAATAATTCATACATTAATCAAACGGAAGAAGTTTCAGCGCCAGTAGTGTCAAAAGAACCTGTTGACACTAATACAGAACCAGAACCAGCCCCAGAGCAAAATGTTTATTATGCGAACTGTACCATTGCCCGTCAAGCAGGAGCCGCTCCCGTCTATCGTGGACAACCTGGATATGGTCCACACTTAGATCGAGATAATGATGGTATTGGTTGCGAGTAAAGCTGAACGCTAAATCTTGACTCTTGCCCCTCAGAGCTGATAGCGATCCGAGCTATTGGCTCTTTTATTTTCTAGTCAGCAACTTTTTATAATTTTTTAAAATTTTGTCAACTTTCAACCGATTGTCAAAGCTACTATCTTTTCTTCACACTTCTGCTTATATCATCTTAAATATATGTTTTTATTTTAATAAGAGTATGATATCGGCTTAGAGTGAGGAAAAGAGGCCCTTTTTTAAATAAAAATTTCAATTATTAAAAATTTTAAACTTAAGAGTATTGCAAAGGCTTTAAAAATATGTATAATTCAAATTGTTGATCAACATTTAACAATAAATCTGAGGAAGGGGGAGCCTGCTACCTATAGCTATAAGAAAAAGAATCGCTTAGTTGTCTTTTAATTTGCTATTTTGTTTTGTTATAAGCCATTTATCATATAAGTTGTGTTTTGAATAAAGTGATGAGAAACTATGAGTCATCACATGGACTCAATTGAATATAGTAGGAGGATTCGGATGCTCGAAATAAGGAATTCGAGGAACAAGAAAGTCTGTGAGCTCGATTTGAAACAGAAAACGGTTGTTATTGTTAGCAAAGGAATTGAAACCAAGATTCAGTTTCTTCCATCCGATAGTGTAACCATTCAAGAAGCGCAGGTAACTCAGAAAAATAAAAATAAAAATAAGAATTAAGCAGAACCGCTAGACGGGCTAGATTGTAAGGATATTCCTTAGCTTTCGGCCCGTTTTTTTCATGTCAAAATTCAAGGAGGAAGACTAATGAAAAAATCATCTGAAGAATTAACTAATGTCATTATTATGTTTGACCCCCTCATCCATCACTGGCTCCATCATTACCAATTGTCTACCCACCATAACGATTATCAAGACCATCTTCAGGAGATGCGGTTAGAGTTGATAAGGCTTTATCAAAAGTTTGAAGGCGATCCCTTAAATTGTATCGATCATCGCTATCAATTTATCGCTTATGCGGGTAAGGGTTTAAAATGGTTTCTACTCAATCGTTTGCGCCAATCCACTTATCAAGTGACCCCGACAGATCCTGTTATTTTATCAGATCTTATCGAAGAGCTGAGAGAAGAATGCTCAAAAGAATCAATCTTTTTATTGGAACAAACTGTTAAAGACTATCTAAAAGAACGAGAGCGTAAGATTTTCAATTTAATTTTACAAGGAAAATGGCGTAATCGTGAAATCTGCCAGCTCTGCAACATCTCTGAGCGCACCCTTCGCAATGATAAAAAGCGTATTGCAGCTAAGCTCGGTCCTCTCTTTAAAGAAAAATCTAAAAACTTGTCTTTTTCTTGCCGTTTTTGATGATCTGATTGTGTGTATAAGGTGTAAGATCGTACGGCTTACATAAATACCTAGGAGGAATGAAAAATGGAAAGTAAAGAATACAAATCAGGGCGTTTAGCGCTTAAAGGTATGAATCCGACAACAGAGAAGACTTTTAATGTCTCTATTCAAGGCTTGATTGAGGGGGTTACTCCCAATCAAGTGCAGTTGGTTAAAGATCAAATCGATCAATTAACCATTAATCCAACCGATACCGCTCAAGCTGTTTATGCTTATAATTTTATTTAATGATGGAAAGGGGAAAGCAAGATGAAAGATAGTATGGTATTAGAATTGATTTTCTTAGATGCGGCGGGTAAAACGCGTAAGATTACGATTAATCAACCAGCTGATTCAGTTAATAAAGAAACTGCCGAAGCTGTGATGCAGGCTCTAGTTGACTGTGATTTATTCAAAGATGATCAGGGCTTAGATATGTATGTGACTCCGGTTGCCGCTCGCTATGTTGAGCGTAACGTTACCGATGTTTATGCCTATGAAGAAGCTTAGTTAAGCATGATTTTAGAGGGGCTGAGTGTTTGCTCAGCTCCTTATTACTAAAAGGAGGTTGTGCATGCATTTGATTGATTTGGGTTCTTATGCTGGAGCGATTATTGCAGTGATTACCTTGATTTCTAAGTTAATTGGCCTGATTACTGCCTTGCATGATCTAATTGAACGCATTGATTGGATGCAGGCCAAACTAGAAGCGTTTAACCAAGAGCTACAAACGATTAAACAAAAGGTCGATCAAAACGATTATTTTATGTGGCCGGCAGAAAGTCGTCAATGGATATAAAAATAATAGAAAGGGTGATAGAATGTTATCTAATCGTTTTTATGATTTAGGCAAATGGCTCGTATTAATTTTTCTACCAGCCTTGGCTGTTTTTGTACAAGGAATGGCCGACTTGTACCACTTGAATCAAGGAGGTCAATGGGTAGGGCTGATTAATTTGTTAACTATCTTTTTAGGATCTATCTTACAAATATCCTCTTATCACTATCATCATAATGATAACTCGCCTAAGGGTTGGGGGGCCTTAATATGATAAGAGAGGCTTGGATGAGTCAAAGAATGGCTAGCTTAGCACCACTTTTTCAGAAATATCAAAGTCCGATATCGGTTGCGACCCGGATGGCGCAATTTGTTTTAGAATCCAATGGGGGACGGTCACCGCTATATCTTAAATCCAATAATGGTTTTGGTATTAAAGCATCTGCTCCCTGGCAGGGTAAGGTAGTCGACCATCCTTCACTAGAAGCAAATGGCCAGATGGTCGTTTCACAGTTTCGTGCTTATAAGAGTCTGGAAGAAGGCATTGAAGACCATGCTAATTTCTTCACTTCAACCAACTACCGTAAGCAGGTTGCCTATAAGGCCGCTATTGCAGCAGCGGATTCCTTTGAAGAAGCCAAGGCTTTAACAGGCATTTATGCCAGTGACCCCTATTATGGTGAAAAGTTAATTGAAATTATCAACTGCTATGATCTTACGAGCTATAACCTAGCTGTTAATAGCCTCAAGCAATTGGATGAGCCTCTTATTATTGACCGGCGGTCAAAAGCCCTAGGAGGGCAAGCTCACGATCGCTCCTTAGATGCTATCACAACCATTGTCTGGCACTATACAGGTGTGAAACGGTCTTTAAATCGTCACATTTCAGACCACGAGGTCTTTTGGCATAAGCAACGTGGATGGGATCGTGGAGGCTATCACTTTTATATCGATAGTCAAGGACAAATTTACCAAAATTATGACCTAGAACGCATGACTTGGGGGGTAGCCAATTGTAATCATTTCTGTGTCCATCTATCAGTAGAAGCTAATGCCAAAGAAGACTATTCGCCTCAACAAATCAAAGCTAGAGACTGGCTCACGCGTAAACTCATGAAAGATTTAAACATACCCGCTTCTGCTGTTAAAGGACATTGGGAAGTTAATAACAATACCCTGTGTCCCGGTTATAATCGAGCAGAAATGGAGCAATTTCGTCAGCAATTAGCGATACCACTTAAAAAAGAAAAGCAAAAATTACAAGCCACTTTTGAATTAGCCGGCAAGCGCTATCAAATCACCGAAATCTGATAAGCGAAAGTTAAGTTTATCAGTAAATATCCTAATAAATTCAATTAAAATACCTATTGAAAGGCTGAATTTACTGGGCTATAATTTAAGCATAAAAAAGAAAGAGGGCTTGATTTCTCTAAATTAAAAAAGATTAATTTTAAAAAGAGAGACCTAAAGTTTGTTATTGGAGCCCTTGTAGCAGTTGTTTTAGTAGGAGTGGCTGGTAGCTTAGGATTTGGCCCCTTTTCTAGTATTTTTCCGCAGGATGTAACCAGTAAAGACATGGAGTTACTCAAAACGCGCTTAGAAGAGTCACAAGAATTAACGACTATGAAATACCACTATACTAATATGGCGCATTTTGAAAAACAAAAAGCCATTGAAAACTGGAAGATACCTTTTACCGAATCCGAATTTATCTATTCCTATACCGGTGTCATTCATGCCGGTATAGATCTAAAAGAGATTAAGTTAGATTCTAAAGACAAGCAAGTCATTGTTACTATTCCTAAAGCTAAAATATTAGCCCACCAAGTCAATGATGACTCCTTAAAAATCATCGATGAAGACCGTTCCTTTATTAACCCATTCAAACTAAGTGACATCACAGATTTCCAGGCAGAATTAAATGCTCAAATGGAAGCGGATGCCTTGGGTAATGGCTTGTTAACTGAAGCCCAAGAATACTCTAAAGTTCAAGTTAAAAACCTCTTCTTTGATATGATTCGTTCAATCAATCCAGATATTGAACTAAAAATTGAAGTTGCTAAATAATTCATTCACTGAAAGTTCTTACCGCTTGGTAAGGGCTTTTTATTTGTTATGATTCTATACTGTAAAGCGAATTCAAATTCGTTATAATGGAAGTTGAGAAAAAGATAATGGAGGTCATTATGAAAGTAGCAATTATTGGAGCAGGGGTTGCTGGAGCGGCTGCCGTTAAAACAATCCTTGAAGAAAATCACCAAGGTCTGATAAATCATGTGGATGTTTTCGAAGACCGTAAACAATTGGGAGTAGGCTCCCCTTATGAGCCTGATTCTAACCAATTATTAATGAACTCCTATGTCGGTGATTTAGGCTTTGAATGGCAAGACGCTGACCACTATCTAAGGTGGTTACAAGATCATTATCCAGAATATGCTCGCAGGGATATTTTTTCACCCAGACCTATTTTTGGTGAGTATATCCAAGATTATTTTAGTCCATACTTTGAAGAAGATATCATTCATGTGGTGAATCAGCGTATTCATCAACTGAAAATTAAATCCCCCAAGTCTTATTATCTATATGACGCGCAAGGTAAGCAATACGGACCTTATGATTCTGTCTTAATGACAGTAGGTCATCCACCTTATGCCGATTATTATAATCTTTTGGGACAAGAAGGCTATATTCACCATCCTTATCCAGTTGAACAGCTTCTAAGTGATTTGGACTATCAAAAAGGAATTGGAATCATTGGATCCGGATTAACTGGGATTGATATTATGCGTTATTTACAAGATCACTATCCAATTACCATTGATCATCCGGTGACTTTTTATATTTTAGACCAGCCCTTTTCGACACCGAAGTTTGAACGCTATGCCGAAGACTTGGTTTTTAACTTAAATGCAGATTGGATTGATAAGCAGTTGGCCCAATCTGATGGTCAAACAATCCCTTTAGAAGCTATATTTCATCAATTTGAAGAGGATATGGAAGCCAATGGGGTAGATTGGAAATCTTTAGTCGAAAGATACAGTCAAGGATCCATTGGAGAAGGTTTAATGGCTATCCACCAACAAAACCGTCGATTAAGTATCTTACAATTATATGGTCGCAAGTTGACTGCCTTTCTACCAGCCTTGAATATGGCCTTATCATCCCAAGATCGCATACGCTTCTTTAAAGATTTTATGGGACTTTTCGAACATTTTAGAAGTCAAACACCGGCTGAAAGTATTGCGTTTATTTTACAAGGTTTGAAAGATGGACGTATTCGGATTGTTTCTGGTATGAAAGCTGTGGAAGTGAATGCCCAAGGATTTACCGTTATCACTCAAAAAGGCTTACGCTATCAAAGCGGCTATTTAATCAATGCAACCGGCTTTGATCAAAACTTAGAGACAGCCGCTCAACATGATCCTTTAATTAATCAAATGTATCAAGAAGGAATTATCCAAGCAAATCCATTGGGTGGTATTCTTGTTGATTGGCCGCATACTCAAGTTCTTAGTCAAAGATTTGGCCGATTGGAGCATTTATATCTAACAGGTCATTGGATTTTCTCTACTCAATTTGGTAACAATAATACCAAGCTGACCTATAAGCAAGCAGAAGCTTGTGTGAAACACTTGCTTGAATCTGCACGGGATATTTAGTTTTAACTTAGAGTGAACTTTTGTATAATAGAATTAAAATAACGAAAGATAAGGTGGCGTCATGAAAATAACAGTTGCAGGAATGGGTTATGTCGGGCTTTCAAATGCGATTCTTTTGGCTCAATATAATGAAGTGAAAGCGATGGAAATTGTTAAAGAAAGGGTCGATTTAATCAATCAAAAAATTGCACCTATTGTGGACGCTGAAATGGAAGATTACCTAGCCAATCATTCTTTAAATTTAGAAGCCACCGATGATCCTAGCTATGCTTATAGTGGGGCAGAATTAGTGATTATTGCTACGCCAACTAATTATGATGACGCTAATAATCACTTTGACACTTCAGCTGTCGAAGAGGCGCTCGATAAAGTTAAAGAATATGCCCCTCAGGCAGTAGTTGTGATTAAATCAACCATTCCGGTTGGATATACCCAAGAGATCCGTCAACAATATGGTATGGATATTATCTTCTCACCAGAATTTTTGAGAGAAGGTAAGGCGCTTTACGACAACTTGCATCCTTCTCGTATTATTGTCGGCAATGAATCTGTTCATAGTCAGACAGTAGCTGAATTATTTGCTGAGGCTTGCTTGGATGAAGAAGTGGCTATCTTAACCATGCCTTCAACTGAAGCAGAAGCAGTAAAACTCTTCTCCAATACTTATTTGGCTTTAAGGATTTCATATTTTAATGAATTGGACACCTATGCTGAAGTACGTGGCTTAAACAGTCAGCACATTATCCAAGGAGTAGGGCTTGACCCTAGAATTGGTGATCACTACAATAATCCGTCATTTGGGTATGGTGGCTACTGCCTGCCTAAGGATACCAAGCAATTGCTGGCTAATTATCAAGACGTTCCAAACAACTTAATTCAAGCGATTGTGGATTCGAATGCAACCCGTAAAGAACATATTGCTTCACAAGTTTTAAAACATCAAGCGCAAGTAATCGGCATTTACCGCTTGACCATGAAATCCAATTCGGATAATTTCCGTCAATCTGCTATTCTTGATATTATTAAACAGCTGCGAGCAGAAGGCAAAGAGATAATTATCTATGAACCGACACTTGAAGAAAAGCAATTTGATGGCGAAGAAGTTGTAGCTGATTTTGAAGTCTTTTGTCAAAAGGCTGATATTATTCTTGCTAATCGCCTTGCAGATCAATTAGCAGCTGTAAAAGAAAAAGTCTATAGTCGCGACGTTTTTGGCAATAATTAAGATAAATATAAAACCTTCCGTTAATTTGAAAACGGAAGGTTTCTTTTTATTGATTATGTTGATGTTTGAAAGCATCCAATTGGTTGAGTGCTTTTCGTAATTCAATTTCAGCTGAATGATAAGCGCGAATATCTTGATTGATTTCTGCTTGTTTCAGCTTATCTTCAGCCATGGACAACTCCATTTTAGTCTGGGCGTCATCAATATCTAGGGCTCGAACGGCCATGTTGGCAATAATATTAAGTTCGTTGTCCCGAATTTCCAATAGTCCACCGTTAATAGCGATATAGTCATCCGGTTTGCCTTCGACTAGAGGTGCTACGATAACAGTTGAGATGTCTAAGACGGTCATCATGGCAATATGATTGGGTAGAATGGTGATACCACCATCAATGGTTTGCACATGACATTTGCGGGCACGTTTGGTATAGACTACGCCATTAGGAGAGATAATCTGAACTTGTAGATTTTTAAGCGTTTGCGTCATCCAAATCCACTCCCATTTTCTTAGCTTTTTCAATGGCTTGATCGATATTTCCTACGTTACGGAAAGCTTCTTCAGGCAGATTATCGTAATCACCATTTAGAATACCTTCGAAGCCGTCAATTGTTTCTTGTACGGTTACGTATGAACCTGGAATACCAGTAAAGGCTTCTGCTACGTGGAAGTTTTGTGATAGGAAGAGCTGAATACGTCGGGCTCTTTTAACGGTTAGTTTTTCAACTTCACTCAACTCATCTACACCCAAGATGGCGATGATATCTTTGAGGTCTTGATAGCCTTGCAAAGTTTGTTGAACGCCACGGGCTACCCGATAGTGTCGTTCGCCAACAACATCTTCAGATAAGGCTGAAGAAGAGGAGGCGAGTGGATCAACTGCTGGGTAGATACCCTGCTCGGTTAATTTACGCTCTAAGTTAGTGGTTGCATCTAAGTGAGAGAAGGTAGTCGCTGGCGCTGGATCTGTATAGTCATCGGCTGGTACATATACTGCTTGAATGGATGTAATCGATCCTGCCTTGGTGGAAGTGATTCTCTCTTGCATGGCTCCCATTTCAGAAGCTAAGGTAGGTTGATAACCTACTGCTGAAGGCATCCTTCCAAGTAGAGCCGAAACTTCAGAACCTGCTTGAGTAAAACGGTAGATGTTATCAATAAAGAGCAAGACATCTTGATGCTTTACATCACGAAAATACTCTGCCATGGTTAAACCAGACAAAGCTACCCGCATTCTAGCTCCAGGGGGTTCATTCATTTGGCCAAAGACCATGGCTGTATTTTTAGAAACGCCAGAGTCGCGCATTTCATGGACGAGGTCGTTTCCTTCACGCGTTCTTTCACCAACTCCAGTGAAGACCGAAAGGCCACCGTGTTCTTGGGTAATGTTATGAATTAATTCTTGAATTAATACCGTCTTACCGACACCGGCTCCTCCAAAAAGACCAATTTTTCCACCCTTGAGGTAGGGAGCTAATAAGTCAATGACCTTTATTCCTGTTTCTAAGATTTCGAAGTTTGAAGCCAGCTCGCTATATTCAGGCGCATCGGCATGAATGGAATGTTTGACTACATCTGGGAAGAGTTCAGGTCCATTATCGACTGTATCTCCTAAAACATTGAATACGCGTCCCAATGTAGCTTCACCTACGGGTACTTTAATGGCTTCACCTAAATCGACAACAGCCATGCCCCGTGATAAACCTTCGGTTGCTTCCATGGCAATGGTACGTACGGTGTCATGCCCAATATCAATAGCGACTTCGAGTACCACTTTTCGGTGTTGGAGAATCGTCTTTAAGTCGGATGTTTCATTTACTTCCTCAAGGTCGGTTACAACCAGGGCATGATGGATTTCTGGTGTTCCGTATTCTAAAGGAAAGGAAACATCCACGACCGGTCCGATTACTTGTTTGATATGTCCGATTCGCATACTTATTTCCTTCTTTCTTTATGTTGGGCTTGAGCACCTGCAACAATTTCGATAATTTCATTGGTTACTTTAACTTGTCGGGCGCGATTATAGCGCAACTGCAAGTCTTCAATGATTTCTTTAGCATTTTCAGTGGCCGATTGCATGGCAATCATACGTGAGAAATGTTCAGCTGTTTTGGCCTGTAAGAGGGCACCGTAGACAAAAGATTCGATATATTGAGGAACTAAGCCTTCTAATACTGCTTCCATTGAGGGCTCGATTAAAAAGACTTCCGAAATTAATTCTTTTTTATCAAAAGATGGATCAAGTTCCATACGGCGGTTTAAAGAAACTACCGGTAATAAGTTATCGACTCCAAATTTTGAATTCGTACCGGAACCTACTCCATAGTGATTGTAAGCTAAATAAAGCTCATCACATTCTTTCTCCACATAGGCTGAACGTAGTTGTCTGATGAAGTAGTGAGCTTCTTGAAAGCCCGGCTGGTCAGACAGCGGATAGTAAGAGCGAGCAATTTTGTAGCCCCGTTCGCGGCAATATCTTTCACCTGTCCGTCCTAGGGTATAAAAAACTAATTCTTGTTCTTCATCAAAGTTTTGTTCTTCAATCCACTCATCCAGCCCCTTAATTAAGTTAACATTATAGGAACCTGCTAAGCCCTTATCAGTTGAGATAAGAAAAATACCAATTTTGTTCACTTTCCGGGGAGTGATTAAAGAGCGAATTTCTGGTTTGGAAAAGTTAGGAGGGGTGACTTTTAAGGTATAGTGCAGTTGCACTATGGTTTCTCTTAAATGATCAATATAGACTTGATAAGATTGAGTCATATCCAATAAATGGTTGACTTTATTTCTTGAGACCATCTGCATAGCATTAGTTATTTTTTTTGTTTTTTCAGTAGAAGCAATATGTCGTTTGATTTCGTTTAAAGACGGCATTACTTATCACTTCCTGTTTTAGATCCTTCAGAATGAACTAGGATAAAATTATCAACAACTTTGTCTAAAATACCATTTAATTCGATTTCAGTTGGTAGGGGTTGGTTATCTTCTAATTGTCGTAAAAGCCCGGCATGATAGGTAGTAAATTCATTAGCAATTACTTCTTCTAATTGGTGAATTAAATTAACGGATACCTTATCAAAGTAACCATTACCTAAAGCGTAGAAGACGATGATTTGAACGCCAGAGCGCATAGGTTTGTGAAGGCCTTGCTTTAAAACTTCAACGATGCGCTCGCCACGTCTTAATTGGCGGGCAGTCATTTCATCGATGTCTGATCCAAAGGAAGTAAAGGCTTCTAATTCGCGATAGGAAGCTAGGTCTAAACGTAAGGTTCCTGATACTTGTTTCATGGCTTTTAATTGCGCAGATCCCCCAACCCGTGAAACCGATAGTCCGGCATTAATGGCTGGTCGAACGCCAGAGAAGAAGAGATCACTTTGTAAGAAGATCTGTCCGTCTGTAATGGAAATAACGTTGGTTGGGATATAAGCTGAGATATCACCTGCTTGCGTTTCAACAATCGGTAAAGAAGTGATCGAACCACCGCCTAATTCATCCGATAATTTAGCTGAACGTTCTAAAAGACGTGAGTGTAGATAAAAAATATCCCCAGGATAGGCTTCACGCCCAGGTGGTCGTTTGAGCAAGAGGGACATTTCACGATAAGCTGCTGCTTGTTTGGATAAATCGTCATATATAATTAAGACGTGCTTTCCTTCGTACATAAACTCCTCAGCCATAGCAGTTGCCGCATAGGGAGCGATGTATAAAAGAGGAGCAGGCTTGGAAGCAGAAGCAGTCATTACTATAGTGTAATCCATTGCACCACGGTTGGTCAGAGTATTGACAATGTTTTTTACCGTTGATTCCTTTTGTCCAATCGCTACATAGATACAAATAACATCTTTGCCTTTTTGATTTAAGACGGCATCGATGGCGAGTGAAGTTTTACCAGTTTTACGGTCTCCAATAATTAATTCCCTTTGACCTCTTCCGATGGGAACTAGGGAGTCAATGGCCTTAATACCTGTTTCCAAAGGTTTTTTAACCGACTGTCTTTCCATGATGCCCGGAGCTTCTTGTTCGACGGGTCGTGTTTTGTTGGTTAAAATAGGTCCTTTATCATCTATGGGACGTCCCAAGGCGTCTACCACTCGTCCAAGCAGGGCCTTACCAACGGGAACTTCCATGGTGTGGTTCATTCGACGAATAATATCGCCTTCATGGATTTGATGGTAGGAGCCAAAAATAATTACTCCGACTTGGTCGTTTTCAAGGTTTTGTACCATGCCGATGGTTCCATCATTGAACTCAACCATCTCACCATACATGGCGTTGTCTAATCCTTCAGAAAAGGCGATACCGTCGCCGACATAAGAAACGGTTCCGATTTCTTCTAACTTCTTATCAATTTCAAAGTCGTGGATTTGTTTTAAAACATCTTTTGTAAACTTTTCGTTTGTGCTCATGAAGAAATCACCTCTTCACTTTCCGGAATATTAATTTCATTTTGCATAGTTTGCAAGATCTGTCCGCCAGAAAGCTCATAATAGAACCGTTCGCTTTGTAAGCGGACACCAATAATTAAGTCTGGGTTAATAATAGTGGTAAAAGAACGAATAGAAAAGCCAGTAATGCGCATGAATTCACGGGCAATTTTAAGCTTTTCTGCTTTGGTTAAGGGGATCGCTGAAGATAAAAAGAGTCGCTCTCCAGTTAACTCTTTTAAGATTTCTTGACCTTCTTCTTCATCATTAATTTCAATGTCTAGCAGTTCGAAGAGCAGGTCATCTTCATAGGTGACCTGTCGTCCTGATTTTAGGGCGAGCTCTGCTAAGTCTTCTTGTTTGTGAAGTCTACCGTTGTTCATCGAGCTCCTCCAATCGAGTGATAAATTCTTGAATCATTTGACGGTGGTCATCTTCTGAAATTTCACGACGAATGACCTTGCCTGCCATGGCAACTGCCATATGGACTAATGATTCTTGCATATTTTCGGCAAAGTTTTGTCTTTGTAGTTTTAAATCTTCTTGCGTCATTTGCAGCATTTTGCTTTGTTCTTGACGTGTTTCTTCAATCATCTTGTCGCGCAGATGATTGGCATCAATTTGTGCTTGACGAATAATTTTTTCAGCTTCTAAGTGAGCTGATTTTAGTTGTGCATCAATTTGTGATAGGGCTTCCTTGTTCTTATTCTTAGCTTCTTCAGCCGCTTGCCAATCGTCAGTAATTTTCTTCTGACGCGTTTCTAGCATTTGGTTGAAGGGTTTCCATGCGAATTTATGGATGACAAAGAGTAAAATCAAAAAGGATGCAAGCGTTAAAAGGGCTTCGCCCAGAATAATAGTAAAGTCCAATATTGACACTCCTTAAATAGTTGATGGTTAGCTAAAGATTAAGATAAAGGAAATAACAACAGCGATAATCGGAACAGCCTCAATCAGACCAACACCTAGGAACATTAAAGCTCTTAATTGTGAGTCTAATTCGGGTTGACGTGAAATGGATTCGATGGTTTTAGAAATAACCATTCCGTTACCAATTGACGCACCTAGGGCAGCGATTCCGACAGCAAGTGCAGCAGCTAATTCAGTCATATTTAAATCTCCTTTGTATTTGGATTAGTGATTAATTTTGTGTGATAAATAAACCATAGTTAAAGTGGTAAAAATATAAGCTTGGATAGCACCAATAAAGACAGAGAAGCCTTGCCAGACAAATTGTAAGGGAATGGCAATTACCCAAGTAAATGGAATGAAGACCATAGCGAATTTAGCAATCAGTCCGACTAAAACTTCCCCGGCAAAAATATTACCAAACAAACGTAAGGCTAAGGTGGTTGTATTGATTGTTTCCTCAACCAATTGTAAAGGTAATTTTAAAATATTTGGGCGAGCGTAAAAGTTTTTAAAGTGACCTCCTAAACCATTCTTTTTAATCCCTAAAATGTGACCTGATAAAATAGCAATAATTGCTAGGGAAATGGTTACGATAGGATCAGCCGTTGGGCTTCGCCAAAATGATTCATGCTCTGTCACAATTAAAAAGGGGAGTCCAATTAAGTTTGACACAAAAACGAACAAGAAAAAGGTCAACCCTAGATTGACATAAACACTTTGGTGCTGGCCGAGGGTTGAGTCACAGATGCCTTCAACAAATTCAATGATGATTTCCATCAAAACTTGGAATTTGGAAGGATGATTGGCTGATAATCTGCGGCTAACTAATAAGCACAACACCGTGATGATGGCTACCACGACCAGGGTGGCTATCAAGGTGTTGAAGTTAAAAGATAGGCCGAGAAAACGAACAATCGGTGTATCTTCCATTCAGATTCCTTCTTTCATAAGTTTTAATGCTGATTTTACACTTATTAAACAGTTAAACTATTTTTCTAAGAAAAAAAGTAAAATTTTAGCACTTATATCCACTATAGCATAATTTTTATGACTTTCAAAAGAAATCGTAGTGCTTTGGCTTTTATAGCTGTTTAACCTTTAAGTTAACTTGTTAAAGTTTTTTAATAATTATGGAGTTATTTATTGATAGCATAGGGGATACAATCGTTTTTTATTCGCTTACATAAAACGGCATAAATTATTATTTAAGTGGTGCAATATTATACAATATAAAAACACGAATATTAGAAAAAAATTTTATTTTTATTTGTGTTTTCTGAAATTTCTTATTTATTATCGACCTCCATAGCCTTTATAATTTCTAAAATAAAAAGCAGAGTCATAAATTGACACTGCTTTTATAACTATTCATTCTCAAACTTTTCAGCTAAATTTTTAAGATAAGGGATAAATTCCTCTTTAACTTCAGGATGATCGATGGCGAATATAATAGAAGCTTTGAGCATCCCTTTAGCATCTCCTACTTCAAACCATTCGCCTTGATATTCGTAAGCTAATAGGGGATGCGTTTTTTGTAATTCAATTAAGGCGTCAGTCAATTCCACTTCACCTGTTGCTCCAACTTCAAGTTGGTCTAGGATGGAAAAGATTGTCGGTTCTAGGATATAACGCCCCGCTGCAGCCATATTTGAAGACGGTTGATCTTGTGGTTTTTCTATCATATCGAGGACTTGAAAGACGTGAGGGGTAGCTGTTTTTTCAATAGCTAAGATACCATAATTTTTGGTCTTATCAGGATCGACACGAACGCCGGCAATTACTGTTTGTCTTTTTTTCGCATAGAGATCAATAATCTGTTTGGAAAGATTTTCTCCCCTTATAATATCATCTCCTAAGAGTAGTAAGAAGGGATCATTGCCGATAAAGGCCTTGGCGTGACGAACTGCATCACCCAGTCCTCTTGGATGGTGTTGTCTGGTATAATGAATATTTAAGTTAGATGTTTCAGTGGCTAGTTTAAGGAGTTTCTCCTTCCCTTTGGCTTTTAAATTTTGTTCGAGGGTAAAGTTGGCATCAAAATGATCTTCTATTTCTTGTTTTCCTTTACCAGTAATAATTAAAATATCTTCAATCCCAGCCGCAATAGCCTCTTCAACAATGAATTGAATGGCCGGCTTATCGATAATAGGTAAGATTTCTTTAGCAATTGCCTTGGTGGCTGGCAAAAAGCGCGTGCCTAGACCAGCGGCTGGAATAACAGCTTTTTTAACTTGAACCTTAGTCATAATAACCTCCTATAAGCGCTCGTCAACAGTGGACTTGATAAATTTAATTAAGTCATCGCGTAAATCCGGAAGACTGAGACCATATTCTATTACTGTCTTCATATAACCGAATTTATTTCCTACATCATAACGATGTCCATTAAACTCCAGGGCGAAGACGCGTTGGATTTTATTCAAGCGATCGATGGCATCAGTTAATTGAATCTCGTTACCAGCCCCAGCTGTTTGTGTTTCTAATAGTGAAAAGATTTCTGGTGTTAATAGGTAGCGGCCGATGATAGCTAAATTGGACGGTGCGACTTCGGGTGCTGGCTTTTCGACAAACCGTCTCACATTATAAATACCTTTTTTGTATTGGCGCTCCGGATCAATGACACCGTATTTGGAGGTATCTTGAGGTGGGATTGACATGACTGCTAGAGTAGAGGCATGGGTATCTTTATAATTATCGATTAATTGTTTGGTCAAAGGAACCGTATCGGTCATTAAGTCATCGCCTAACATGACGACAAAAGGTTCATCTCCTACAAAATTCTTGGCTTGTAAAACAGCGTGGCCCAGTCCCTTTGGATAAGATTGACGTTTAAAGAAGAGGTTAATCTTATTAAGATCTTTGACAGTGGTTAGTAATTCTTCTTTACCTTTAGCTTCTAAGACGGCTTCTAACTCCTCATTGGCATCAAAATGGTCTTCAATGGGCCGCTTAGACCGTCCGGTCACAATTAAGATATCCTCGATACCTGATTGAAGGGCTTCTTCCACAATAAACTGAATAGTCGGTTTATTAATGATAGGAAGCATTTCTTTAGGCATGGCCTTTGTTGCAGGAAGAAACCTAGTTCCAAGCCCTGCTGCGGGGATGACGGCTTTTCTAACTTTCATAGACAATCTCCTTTGTTTGTAATCCATTTTATCATACGGCTTTTATCTGATATTCTCAAGCCATGTCAATTCTTAAATAGCCTCAAAGTTTTTAAAGTGATTAGTGATAAGTTAGTATTTTTTGTGAATTTCTAGAAATCGCCTCGTAAATAACTTATAATAACTATGCTATTATAGAAAGGAAGATGGAACAATGTCCAAAAAACTAATTAAATATATTACTGTCTTTGCTTTATTCATGACATCATTATTCACAACTACTGTGACTACCCATGCTATGGATATTAATAAGCCATTCTCAGTCTTACTTTTAGGGATTGATACGGGCGATTTAGGTCGAACAGAAGTTGGGCGTTCAGATGTTATGATGGTTGCTACGATAAATCCTAAGGAAGAAAATATTGTCATTACCTCTATTCCTCGTGACTCCTATGTTGATATTCCTGATAGAGGAATGGATAAAATCAATCACGCTTATGCCTTTGGGGGACCAGAATTGTCAGTTGAAACAGTCGAAAACTGGTTAGATATTGAAATTCCATACTATATTACCGTTGATATGAAAGGCTTAGCTGATGTAGTTGATTCTGTAGGAGGAATTGATGTTGTTCCACCAACTTCTTTTGAAATCAGCGGTTATAGTTTTACTGAAGGTCAAGAACTACATTTAGATGGTGAGATGGCGCTTGCTTACGTTAGAGAACGCTACAATTCTGGTGGCGACTATGCTCGTCAAAAGCGTCAACGTCAAGTGGTAGTTGGTATTGCCCAATCTGCTTTAAATAAAAGCAGAGGTATTAAAGAAGTAATAGATATGACGACGGCTATTAACAAATATGTGGGGATGAATCTCAATATGTTTGATTTGGGTAAGCTAGTAATTTCACACTTAGATATGCGTCCAACGCTAACCTTTAATCAATTTGAAGGTGAAGGCTTTATGTTAGACGGCATCTATTATGATCAAATTACTGAAGAGTCCTTTAATAAGAATCAACAAATTATTAAGGACGAGTTAGACGGTAAGCTTACCAATAATTCAGAAAATGAAGAAAGCTTTAAATTAGAAAAAGAATCGGATAAATAAATGAAAACAGACAGCTAGGCATAGCATCATTGCCCCTAGCTGTCTGTTTTTTATTGTTTTAAAAGCGTTTTCTCTATATAATAAGAATAATTTTAAAAATAAATTTGATGAGTGGGTGACAATAAAATGAAGAACTTTAAAGGCTTTTTAACAGCTGGCCATTTAAAGTGGTTGGCTTTAATTTTTATGATCATTGACCATACAGCTGTTGTTCTGATCGAAATGGGCATCTTTAGACATCAGAGTGATTACAGCTATGAATTCTTAAGCCAGATGGTAAGCGTTTATGAAATTATGCGAAATATTGGGCGCTTAGCTTTTCCAATCTATCTTTATCTATTATTAGAAGGTTATCATCATACTAAAAATTTGAAGCGTTATTTTATGCGTTTGGGGTTTTTAGCAGTGATATCGGAAATACCTTTTGATTTAGCCTTTGCTGATCAAGTCTTTTATTGGAACCATCAAAATGTTTTCATAGAATTATTGATTGCCTTAATGCTTTTTGTAAGTCTGGATTATTTTAAAGATCGTTGGTTGATGCGTTTAGTGAGTGTCGGCTTATGCTTTGGCTTAGCATATTTAACTATGGCAGATTATGACTTATTTGGTTTATTAGCTGCTTTAATTTTTTATTTTGCTTATGGTAAACGATTAAGAGAGGCGCTAGCCGTTCTGCCAGCCTTTGCTTTTGAGTATTTCATGCCCACTGTCTTTCTAAGCAGTCTATTTATTCTTTTTTATAATGGTAAGCGTGGTAGGGTTCAACAAGCCTTTCACTATTGGGCCTATCCGGGACATATTTTATTGCTTTATCTAATTAAATTAATGCTTTTTAAATCCAATTAAAAATCAGTTTTTGGCTATCGGTTTTTAGCTTAGGAAGGGCAGGAGTATTTGACTAAGAAGAATTCCTAGGGTATACCCAATAGTCAGAGAAATGATGACCATTATTGCATCAATGCCCTTGATTATACCAGCAAGATTGTTCCCTTTAAGAATATCGCGCATGGCATTGGTCGTTGAAGTTACTGGATAATTTGGCATGATCATAGCTCCTAAAATAATGCCTGGATGAATGGTTGAAGGGAAACTAGCATCAATCCATTTTACGGCTAAAGATCCTAGAGCGATGGATAAGATATTAAAGAAAAAGTCAGTGAGAAAAGTTGTTTTGCGCCAATATTCTAAAGCTAGTATGAGACAAGCAATTAGAAAAGCGACCAACATATCTATATTAGTTCCGCCAAAGAGAATGACGAAGAGGACCATCAGGATTAGGTTAATGTATTTAATTAAAAAGCCATACTTATCATCCTTGATATTTTTCATAGCTTCATAGGCTTGATCAACAGATATTGCGCCAGAAACATAGGATCTAGAAATATCATTTACTTTAGCGATGTGTTGGATATTGTTTTGTCGCTGATTTATGCGGACAATACCAGAAAAACTATATTCTGCCAAGTCTGTATCTGTTAGCGATAAAAAAAGACCGGTGGTGTTGGAATAGCTAGAAGGGGAGTCAAGGCCAGTTGTTTGAAGGATTCTCAAAGTCGTGTCTTCAACACGGTGTTCCTCGGCATTGGATTCTAAAAGAATCTTCCCAGCTAAACGTGCTAATTTAAAAACTTTCTTATAGAAAATACGCATTCAACCACCCTCCTTCTTTTTTATATTTTAGAACCTATTGCTTTAAAAGGCAAGGAGAGTCAATCAATTGGTCGAGTACTATGAGTAAAGTATAATAATTGTTAAATAATTAATTACGAAAGGACGAACCTATGGCTTATCAAGCGAAAACCAAACAAACTCAAGCTAGCGTTAAAGCATTTATTCAAAGCATCGAAAAAAGAAAAGTGTCATGATACAATAATCATAAAGGGGTGATTTAATGGATCAATCAAGTTTACTGATCAATGATTCCACAATTGAGCATTTAATTACCATGGAAGATACCGTTGAAATTATTGACAATGTTTTTAAAGAATTTGCGGCTGGTCAAGTGGTTAATCCAGGTAAGGTAACTTTGGATATGGGGGAAACGGGAGGCTGGCCTTTTCATGAAGCCTTTCTTAACGCCATGCCAGCTTATTTAGGTTCTCTAAAAGTAGCAGGTCAAAAATTTGTGGGAGGTTTTGCAGGAGAACGAGCTAAAGCGGGTTTACCCTTTATTAATGCGATGATCATGCTAGTCGATGCTAGAATGGGTAATTTTATTTCAGTATTAGATGGGACACGGATTTCGAATATGCGAACCGGAGCGCAAGCAGCTGTAGCTTTAAAATATATGCTTAATAAGCCTAAGGTTAAAATGGGTATCTTCGGCGCTGGTCAACAAGCTAGACAGGTTACTCATGCCATTTCAACTGTTTTTGAGATAGTAGAATTAAGGGTTTGGAATATCCACCACGATACAGCCGAAGAGTTTAAAGAGGATATGCAAAAATATGTCCAAGGCGCCATTAAAATCTGTGAAGACGGTCAAGAGGCTTGTCAAGTAGACGCGGTCTTTACCCTAACTCCTTCTAAGGTTGCTTTAATAAAAGAAGAGTGGGTACAAAAAGGAACTATCGTTTTCCCAATGGGATCCTACCAAGAAATTGAATACGAATTGATCCACCAAGCAGATGCTATTGTGGTCGACCACGTCAGTCAAGCTCTTAATCGTGGAATCTTAAAACCTCTCTATCAGTCAGGTCAAATTTTAGAAGAAGATATCACAGCTACTTTGGCTGAACTTTCTGAGAGTCCGAGTGAAAAGATTGATCCAAAAAATCAGCGCATCATCTGTATTCCAATTGGAATCGGTGCCACGGATGTAGCTGTCGCTCACGAAGTCTATCAAAGGGCCTTAGCACAAGGATTGGGAACTTCCTTTGATTTTACCGCTTAATTATTTATTGACCAACATCCTAGAGCTTCTTTTAAGAGCGAGCAATACTTATATTTCTCCTATATTAAAAGTAGGTTAAATTGAGTCGTTTAAGATTACAAACGCTTACATTTTGTTTATAATGGTTTTAAGTGACTTTCAGTTAAAAAATAGGTTTAGAAAAGAGGGTTTCGATGAAAATCGTGGATGATTCGAGAAGGTTGGTTGCAGTAGATGAACAAGAAAATACACTGGCACAGATGGTTTATGAATTAACCGAAGGCGATAAAATCTGGGTCACTCATACTTTTACTCACCCTACCAACCAGGGTAGGGGGCTAGCTGGCGAGTTGTTCAATGCAATGGTCGATAAAGCCCGGAGGGAAGGAAGAAAGATTACTTCCACTTGCACCTATGTGACCCACAAGCTAGCTAAGGATCCTGAAAAATATCAGGATGTGACGGCAGACTCTTAAGGATTTAAGCCAATAAATTAAGACCTCCCATTGATTCGTTAATCAATGGGAGGTCGTCTTTGTATTAAGCTTATAGATGGAAGGCTGAAGCAATTTCTCCTTCTATCTCCGCGTTCAAAATCGCTGATAATTTAAGTCGTGCTTTTACGCCAGAAAGTCCTTGCGCAAATATGATCCCCATTTGTTTCAATTGTTTACCACCGCCTACATAGTCATAGACATCTTCAGTGACTCCGTTAAAGGCTCGAGAAACCATCACAATAGGAATGTTTTTTTCTAACAGTTGTTGAATGGGTGGAAGTGTCTCGGGTGGAATATTACCAGCGCCTAATCCTTCAATAACTAAGCCATCAAAATTATTATCTAGGACTGTTTGAAAGAGTTCGGGCCCCATGCTGGCGTAAGTTTTAATTAAGACAACTTTTTTACTAATTGAATTAACTTTATAATATTCACGGTGCAGTGATTCTTGGAAATAAATGACCTGGTTTTTAGAAATTAATCCAATCGGTCCAAAGGTAGGTGTCTGGAAGGTTGCAACATTAGTGGTATGGGTTTTGGTCACATAAGTAGCGGTATGGATTTCTTCATTCATCACCACTAATACCCCTTTGCCGCGGGACTTCTCATCACGGGCTACAAAGATGGAAGAGCGGAGATTGGCTAAACCGTCAGATCCAATTTCGTTACTTGAGCGCATGGCTCCCGTTAAAACGACTGGAATGGGGATATCAAGGGTTAGTTCTAAGAAATAGGCTGTCTCTTCCAGAGTATCTGTTCCGTGGGTGACAACAATGCCATCATATTGATCCGATATCGATTGAATATAATTGCTAAGATTGAGCATCAATTCTTCGTTCATATGCGGTGAAGGAATATTCATTAAATCTTCTACAGTGATATCAGCGAATTGGTTAAAGAAAGAAGATTGGGTAATAATTGGGTTTTCAGATGAGGGAGATACCTTACCACTGGTTTGGTCTTCAGACATGGCAATCGTGCCACCGGTATTAATTAATAATAATTTCTTCATGCTTTCACTCCTCATGGTTGTTCTTAGAAAAGTATAACGTTTTCAAATTCAGTAAACAATCCCTACCGCTTTGATTTTAATAAGAGTTTGGTTAAAGTTATGAAAAGGCGTTTCCCCTGTCTAAATCCAGATGAACCAGATGTAATAGGGAAAACTTCTTTGGGCTTTTTAAAAAATTAGGGTGTTAAGGATGATAATATAGGGCGGATTTTATAATGAACTTGACACTCATTCGTCTAAGTAAAAAACGACACTGAATTCATTTTCTATTGAAGTGACCAATCATCAATAAAGGAGAATTCAAATGTCGCATGATTATCGGAATACACCCACGCAAAAAGAAAAGAATAAACGGACTTTTACTTATTGACTATAGGCTACAGGCCGCATAGTTACAATAAATATTGTGGCTCGTGTTTAGGGGTTCACATCAAAAATGAGTGGATTTTATGCTTATTAAGTGATTTTTAGATGTGTCTTATTGTTGACATTTTCATAAATATACCTATACTAAATTAAGTCGAATTAGACTAAACTAAAAAATTTTTATCAATAGTCTAATATCATTTTAATCACTTTAAAATAAAATTAAAAGAGGCCATCGGAGTTTAAGGATAAAAAATGGAGGGGATATCAGAAAAAGAAAAAGAACTAAATAGATGGAAAAGGTTCGTTAAAACTTTTCAATAATGAGTAATCTTTTAAAAAATAGATATTTTGCTGAAAATCTTTGGGTATCATTTTTATTAAATTAAATAGGAGGAAACATTATGAAAAATGCCATCGTCGAAGTTGAGGATTTAACTATGGCCTATCAAGAACAACCTGTTCTTTGGGATATTGACGTTAAAATTATGAAAGGATCAAGAACAGCTATTATTGGACCTAATGGTGCTGGTAAGTCTACTCTAATTAAAGGGATTCTAGAATTAGAAAAGCCCCTTTCAGGAAGAGTATCTATACTGGGAACACATTTTGATGCCATAAAAAATAAAGTCGCCTATATTCCCCAAGCCAGTGAAGTCAACTGGGATTTTCCAACCACTGTAGAAGATGTAGTCTTAATGGGGAGATATGTTCATTTAGGATGGATTAAACGGCCACGTAAAATTGATTATGAAAAGGCTCATCAAGCCTTAAAAGAAATTGGTATTTATGAGTATAAAGACCGCCAAATTTCTCAATTGTCAGGTGGTCAAAGACAGCGTGTATTTATTGCACGAGCCATTGCTCAAGAAGCAGAGATCTACTTTATGGATGAACCCTTAGCAGGAGTGGACAAGCGGACCGAAAGAATCTTTATCGACTTTGTCAAGCGAATCCAGCAAAAGGGGCACACGTCGATTGTTGTTCATCATGATTTGAACACTATTAAACAATATTTTGACCATGTTATTATTTTAAATAAACGTCTAATTGCGGCGGGACCAACTGAAGAAGTCTTTGTTCATGAACATTTAGTTAAAGCGAATATGACTTGGGGAGGCGAAATTTAAAGTGGATATTTTAACTAGTTATTCCTTTATTTTAATTGCACTTTCTACTTTTCTTTTAGCCTCTGCTTCAGGAGCAGTAGGAGCTGTGAGTGTATTTAAAAGTCAATCTCTGATTGGCGATGCAATTGGGCATGCTACTTATCCTGGGATTGTTTTAGCCTTCATGTTGACGCTCTCCAAAGATACCATGACCATGATGATCGGAGCCGTTATTAGTGGGGGAGTGGCTTACGGTTTAATTCAAATCATTGACCAACATTCCAAACTTAATTTAGATGCAATTCTAGCCATCATTTTATCATCTTTCTTTGGTTTTGGTATGGTATTAAAGAGCAATATTTCTGGCAATCCGCGTTTTAAAGGAGCTTCTCAAGCAGGGTTAAAAAATTACCTTTTCGGTCAAGCTTCTTATATTATGGAAAATGATTTAAAAATCATTTTAATTGTGGCCCTTATCTCTATTTTTATATTAATTCTCTTTAAAAAAGAAATTAAGTTGTTTGTCTTTGATGAAGTTTATGCGAAAACAGTGGGTATTAAACCTGTTATTCTTTATAGTATTATTCTGGTCATGACGATGAGTTTAATTGCTGTAGGCTTAAAACTTGTCGGAACCATTCTAATTGCTTCAATTTTGATTGTACCTTCCATTGCAGCGATGCAATGGACCCATCGTTTTGAGCGCGTTTTAATTCTTTCGGGGATCTTTGGTGGTATATCTGCCGTGATTGGAACTTATATCTCTACCAAATATAACGGTATGAGTACGGGTCCAACTATTATTTTGACCTTATCAATTATCGCATTACTTTCGATGCTTTTTGGTAAAAAGGGAATTGTTCAAAAAACACTCATGCCAAAAAAAGGAGGAGAATTCAATGATTGAGAATATCTTACTATTATTTGATATTACCTATGAATCACTGATCATTCTGGTATTGACAGCTATCGCTTGTGCAATCATTGGCTGTTTCCTTTTATTGAGAAATCTTTCGATGTTAGGAGATGCCATTTCTCATACCGTATTATTAGGAATCGTATTAGCTTATTTTATCGCTCATGACTTAACATCCCCCTTATTAATAATTGGCGCCGCTTTGATAGGCGTTTTTACTGTCTGGGGCGTCGAGAGTTTATCCAATACCGGCTTAATAAAAAATGATGATGCGGTTGGTGTTGTCTATCCGCTCTTTTTCGCCTTATCCGTTATTTTAATTACTAAATATGGGAGGAACGTCCATCTTGATACGGATGCTGTGTTAATGGGGGATGTGGGGATGGCTTCCTTAACTCGTTTGGATGTTTTTGGTATTTCGATTGCTAAATCAGCTGTTCAAATGAGTGTTATGTTACTCATAAATATTTTGTTTATTGTACTCTTCTATAAGGAATTGAAAATCACAACCTTTGATGCCCAATTTGCCCAAGTGGCTGGGTTTACCCAGATTGTGCTCTTTTATGGTTTGATGTTGTTAACTTCAATCACAACGGTTGTCGCTTTTGATGCGGTGGGGGCCATTCTTGTTATTTCCTTCTTAATCGCACCAGCTGCTTCAGCCTATCTCATTGTAAAAAAATTAAATCATATGCTTTTGATAGCCAGTCTTTATGCAATTTTTAACTCCGTTTTGGGTTATTTTATCGGCTTAGGCTTAAATGTTTCACTCTCTGGTATGACAGCCACCATTGCAGGAATCACGTTTGGATTGACTTTCTTGTTTAATAAAAATGGATTCATTACTCAAATGGTCCGTAAGATTCAACAAAAAAGGACCTTAAAAGAAGAATTATTTATTATGCATCTGGCAAATCATAGGAATACAGTCAATGAATTGAGTGAAGTTGGCTTCCAATCAATAAAAGAGCATTTACAATGGCCCCAAGAGCAAATTGAAAAAGTAGCAAACCGTTTAATAAAAAATGACGAAGTTTTTCATGATAATTTGAATGCTACTTATCAACTAACTTCAAAAGGTCAAGTAAGAGTAAAATCTCTTAAAGAAAGGTATAATCTTTAATTCAGTCCTCTAACGCCAGTCTGTTTGCGCATAAGAATCCATGTCCATTACTAGGACGTGGGTTCTTTTAATATTGAAGATGTAAATGAATAAAATAAGGAATCTTTGGTAAAAGTTTACAAAGTTAATTATCCTTTATCAAAAAAATAAGGAAAAATCTTTAATTAGTTTAGATTCGTCTAAAATTCTGTTGACATGTAATGATTACTATTATATACTTACCTTACAAAAATAATTAGGGTAACCTAAAAAGGAGATATAGTATGAAAAAGTTTATTAAGTTTCTGTTCGCAATGGCATTGTTTATGGGGTCATCCGTTAGTTTAGCTTCGAGTGTTGCAGCTGAAGAAAAACCAATGGTTACTGTAACCACCTCATTTTTAGGAGATATGGTAAAGAACTTAGCCGGAGATCTGGTAACCATTGAAATGATTATTCCAGCAGGGGAGGATCCTCATTTGTATGAGCCAAGACCTCAAGATTTGCAAAAATTAAAAGAAGCTGATCTTGTTTTATACCATGGTTTGCATTTTGAAGGAAAAATGATTGAACAATTAGAACCAATTGGTGTGGCAGTTTCAGAAAATTTTGATTCGAATGAGGTCGGAGTAATGGACGATGATGGGGGAATGGCTGTCGATCCTCATTTCTGGTTTGATTTGAATCTCTATCAACAAGCTACTCAAAGAGCTTCTGAAGCCCTAATCGAGTTAATACCAGACAATGAAGCTGAAATTATGGAGCATACCGATAAGTATATTACGCAATTGAAAGAATTAGATAAAGAATTAGAGGAAAAAATTGCTTCAATTCCAGAAGAAAGTCGCTTCTTAATTACCCCACATGATGCTTTCAATTATTTCTCAAGAGCTTATAATATTCCAGTACGTGCTCCTCAAGGGGTAACAACCGATTCTGAGGTTTCTAATAAAGATATTGATGATACTGTTGATTTTATTGTTGAAAATAAAATTAAAGCAATCTTTGCTGAATCAACAACCGATCCAGCACGGATGGAAAAATTAAAAGAAGCTTGTGCCTCTAAAGGTTTTGAAGTGAAAGTTGTTAGTGGAGAAGGTCAAGAACTTTTCTCTGATTCATTAGCACCTGAAGGTCAAGAGGGAGATACATTTATTGATATGTGTCGTCATAATGTTGATTTAATTGTAAACAATTTAAAATAATAACTTAAATACGATTCGACCTAAAATATACCGAGGAATTCTCGGTATATTTTTTTTGTATGGTTAACTCAAAATCTTATTTCAGTAAAGCCTTGAGAGATAAACTTATGGGCTTTATGAACATATAAATAGATTTATAGATCAAGCTTAATATATAGCGTAGAATTTTTTGTGTAAGCTCCGAGACTCCCTAGAAAAAGAGACCTCACTTATGTAAGATTGTAATAGCCACAAAACAATCACACACAGGAGGTCCCTTATGGAAGACTTTAACACAAAATTATTCACAGCACTAGCCCAAGGTGAATCGATTCATGAACTGTTTCGTCAGGCTTTAGAAGAAGCGATTAATCTACTGCTTGAAAGTGAAAGAATCGTCTTTCTTGATGATGAGAAATGGGAAGTAAAAGGCTACCATACAGGCAATTCTTGAAATGGCTATTATTCGAGAACTTTAATAACAGAATATGGCAGGTTGAATCTTAAAGTTCCCCGTGATCGTTTAGGTGAATGAGACGTTAAAACACTCCAATGTCTTCAAGAAGTGCTTTCTCATCTAGAGGAGATGATTGTTTGGATGGTTCAAAAGGGTGTGACGACACGTGACGATTCAAAGCTCATCGAAAAGATGTAGGGTCCACATTATTCACCAACGACCCTCTCTAACCTTTCAAAAACATTTGGAGAAGAATTAGCCGCTTACCGACAACGTCCGATTAAACAAGACGATGTATGTTTATACTGTGAGGCTACTTTTGTCCCTGTAAGGCGTGGAAATGTCTCTAAGGAAGCCGTCCATACTATTATCGGAATGGATGCTCAAGGCTATAAGGAAATACTTGATTTTCAAGTCTATCCCACGGAATCAGCCTTGCATTACCGTGAAATGCTTCAAGACTTAAAACAAAGAGGGCTAGAAAATGTTTTACTTTTTGTCTCAGACGAATTGACCGGGTTAGCGGGGGCCCTGACTAATGAGTTTCCGATGGATCTTGTTGGACACACTTATTGAGACATGTCTCCATAAAAGTCCGTTTGAAGGATCGTCAAGAAGTGTTAGCGTCACTAAAAAAGTTCCTAAAGCCAGTAGTATCGTAGAAGCCACTCGACTACTCAATGAATTCATCCAGACCTGGGGAGCGACTTATCCAAAGTTGGCTGAACAATTGAGACTAAAAAAGAATCTTTTTTCATTTATGCATTTTCCCAAGGAAATACGGACATCCTTTTATACCAACAAACAATCAGAAGCCGTCAATAAACAAATAAAGCGGATCACAACAATAAAAGAACAGTTTCCCCATGAAGCCACTTAGGGAAAAACAGTCTATTGTTCTATTAGCGAGTATAACGCAAAGTTTGGACATCGGAAACATAAAGACTTTGGTAAAGCAACCTTTGAACATCAATCTCTTTTGGATCAAAAACGACCAGTTAACGAGACGAAATTAAGAGAAGGTCTCACAAAGCCCCAGTATCTTAATGGAGTAAACTATCACCCTTCGGTTGCTTCCCTCGCATTTTAGAGGACCTATCAATCCTACAGATCTAAGCGAATCCACATGGTATTCGAAAGATCATCTAAAATGCGAGGTTAGGATCGGAAATAACAGAAGTATTGATCTGATAATTACAATCTTGAACTGTAGGTTACACAATTTATCTGACACTACCTTCGACATTGATCTATAATACATTTATATAGGGATTTAAGGCTGTATTATTTAAAATAATAAGTTTCAAGGTTTTATCTAAAGCTTTTGAGGTCATAATAGTTGTTGTCAAAAAGCAAAAATATATTTAAAGAAGTTTATACACTTGACTTTTCTTTACATTTCAATTAGTTTATAATAAATTAATGTATATTATGCATTGATTATTTTGAAAGGGGTTATGATATGGTGTTAGAAAATAAAAACAGATTTGCCTTAAGAAAAAAATCTTTTGGCTTATGTTCAGTAGCAATTGGTTCATTTATAGTAATGAGTTCATTTGGCATTACACAAGCTTCGGCTAACGAATTGACTGATGAGAATTTTTCTCATGCAGCAATTTTAGAGGAAGTAGTAACTGAAGATCAAGCAGTAACTGAAGAAGAAGTAGTAACTGAAGAAGTAGCAGTAACTGAAGAAGTAGCAGTAACTGAAGAAGTAGCAGTAATTGAACAAGAAGTAGTAACTGAAGAAGAAGTAGTAACTGAAGAAGAAACAGTAACGGAAGAGGAAATTCATTTAAATCAAATAGAAGAAGCTTCATCACTTAATTCAAACAGTAATGAACTTGAATTACAAGAGAAACCTCAAATTGTTACAGACAATGACGTTCAATTTCAGCCAATGCAAAATTATAATCAATTTCAAAATTTTCCCTCACAAAATGTTATTTCCTATACAGGAGGTGGAGTTGATGTAACTCCACTTGAAGCGAAAAAACTGGAGACGGGAGATATTCAGTATTCTTTCCAGGTCTCTTTTGCTGGAATTACAAGTTCGGATCATGTCCAAACCGCAACATCTTATAGTTTAGTGGTTCCTTCTCTATTAAAAGATATTAAAATCACACAAATTGGGACATATGATGGGGATAAATTAAAAGATGAAGCAGGTGATTGGCACTATACGGATATCAAAAAAACACATGATGCAGCAGTTGATATTTTATTACCATTAGAAATGATTAAAGAGTATGAAGGAGTCGAGTACCCAGCTTTATCAGATGCCTTTGATCTACGTGATCAACTACTAAGAGAATATACTGGGGATGAGTATAGTTATGCCGGAAAATTCGGTAATCTAGCAACATTGGATGAAGTGCGCGCCTTAAAAGCTAAAGGATTTGATTATTTACCTGGAGGCATTGTAGATCGAGGCTACACGGCAACACACTCATCATATCAACCTAAAGGAGAAATGTTTACTTCTACGAAAGGATACGCTTCTCCGGAAGAAGCAATCAAGCAATTCAAGTTAAGTCAAAATCAAGAATTGGATGATGAAGGCTTTAGCACAGTTCGAAGATTTGCCATTAATTCAGGAACTCTTTCCTCTCGTTTTCCTATTGCTATTCGGTTGGATTATGTTGTGACAAAAGAACAGGCTCAAAAGACGCCTATTTTACCACTATGGGCTGGATTAGAATGGCGAGCTTATTTTGAAAGTCGTGAGCCGGATAGTCATGAAGATGGATCTCAAAATTTAACTTCTAATGGTGATTTCACCTCTGCCTATCAATTCTTAGCGCATCCTGAAGTCATTCAAGAAACCCAACTATCAAAAGATGGATTGGCAGGGACACAAGTTGGCCTTAACCAATATACAGGTGACTGGAAAATGATCGGCAATGATGTGACAAGTTCTACTTTTAATTATGTAGAAAGATTCAATTTGCATAGTAATCCATCAATAACCTATTATGCTTCAGAAACGGATGATTATCGGGACATTGCAGCTGTGCAATATATTCCTGAAGATAATCTACCGTTGACACCACTCAATGAAGTGCCAACTCTCACTGTTAAAGACATGCGTATTGCTCAAGGTGATAATACTTTTACCTTAGGTTCATTAATTTCAGACGCACAAGATGCTGAAGACGGTGATTTAAAAGAGTCCGTTGTGATTACCAGTGATGGAGGCTTCAACCCAAATGTTCCTGGGGAATACACGATTACTTTTAAAGTAAGGGATAAAGATGGCGCAACTATTACTAAGTCATCTCTTGTTACAGTTTCACCAAAATGGACCGCAATCAATGAAGCTCCAACCCTCACCGTTGAAGACATACGTATTGCTCAAGGTGATAATACTTTTACCTTAGGTTCATTAATTTCAGACGCACAAGATGCTGAAGATGGTAATTTAAAAGAGTCCGTTGTGATCACCAATGATGGAGGGTTCAACCCAAATGTTCCTGGAGAATATACAATTACCTTTAAAGTAACGGATAAAGATGGCGCAACTATTTCTAAATCAGCAGTCGTAACTGTAGAGGAAGAAATGACACCATTGACGCCACTTAATGAAGCGCCAACACTTAGTGTTAAAAATAGCACCATTGCTCAAGGTGACGAAAGCTTTACTTTAGAATCGCTTATTGAAAAGGCTCATGACAAAGAAGATGGTGATTTGATTAACGAAGTTAAAATCTTTGACAATGGTGGTTTTGATGTCAATGCACCAGGTCAATATACGATTATATTCATGGTCACTGACGAAATGGGTGCAAGCATTACTAAATCAGCAGTAGTGACTGTTTCACCAAAATGGACCTCAATTAATGAAGCACCAACGCTCACCGTTGAAGATATGCGTATTGCACAAGGTGATAATACCTTTACTTTAGCTTCATTAATAACAGACGCACAAGATGCTGAAGATGGTGATTTAAAAGAGTCCGTTGTGATTACCAATGATGGAGGGTTCAACCCAAATGTTCCTGGGGAATACACGATTACTTTTAAAGTAACGGATAAGAACGGTGCAAGTGTTACAAAGTCATCTGTTGTTACTGTTTCACCAAAATGGACTCCATTTAATGAGGCACCAACACTCAAAGTAACAGATCAAACAATCACCCAAGGAGATGATGTCTTTACCTTAGAATCACTCATTCAAAAGGCTCATGATAATGAAGATGGCAACTTAATTGACGAAGTTGAAATCGTTGACAATGGTGGGTTTGATGTCAATACAGCGGGTCAATATATTGTTACTTTTAAAGTAACGGATAAAGATGGCGCAACTATTTCTAAATCAGCAGTCGTAACTGTAGAGGAAGAAATGACACCATTGACGCCACTTAATGAAGCGCCAACACTTAGTGTTAAAAATAGCACCATTGCTCAAGGTGACGAAAGCTTTACTTTAGAATCGCTTATTGAAAAGGCTCATGACAAAGAAGATGGTGATTTGATTAACGAAGTTAAAATCTTTGACAATGGTGGTTTTGATGTCAATGCACCAGGTCAATATACGATTATATTCATGGTCACTGACGAAATGGGTGCAAGCATTACTAAATCAGCAGTAGTGACTGTTTCACCAAAATGGACCTCAATTAATGAAGCACCAACGCTCACCGTTGAAGATATGCGTATTGCACAAGGTGATAATACCTTTACTTTAGCTTCATTAATAACAGACGCACAAGATGCTGAAGATGGTGATTTAAAAGAGTCCGTTGTGATTACCAATGATGGAGGGTTCAACCCAAATGTTCCTGGGGAATACACGATTACTTTTAAAGTAACGGATAAGAACGGTGCAACTGTTACAAAGTCATCTTTAGTGATAGTAGAAGTTAAAGAAGTTGACCCAAACGTTCCATCTAACCCTAATAATCCTACAGACCCAGAGACACCTGAAAGTCCAGAAACACCTGAAAGTTCAGAAAGACCTGAAAGTCCAGAGACACCTGAAAGTTCAGAAACACCTGAAAGTTCAGAGACACCTGAAAGTTCAGAGACACCTGAAAGTCCAGAGACACCTGAAAGTCCAGAAACACCTGAAAAGCCTAACCCTCAAGCACCTAATGGTGAGATGGATGAAGTTTCCGTTTTACCAGCAACAGGGGATGCAGGAGCATATGCCATCTTCTCTGGAGCTGCCCTTTCTATTTTAGCTGGATTGTTCCTTACAATGCCTAAAAAGAAAGAAAACGAAGAGTAATACTAAATAATTTGAATAGAAACCTAAGTTTAAAGGCGAATTTATTTTCGGCTTGATGAAACTTAAGGTTGATGCATTCAATTTATCTTGACCAAGCAACAACTGTTGCTTGGTTTTTTTTATTTTTAAAATGATCCGTAACCTTCTTTTGATTAAAACCTTCGGCAAATTGTCTGTGCTTAAATTCAAGCGATGAATTCTTCAATTGAATATCGTCTCTTATTTTGATTTAATGCAAAAGGTAATGGGGACTTTACTTTAGCCTATGTATCTTATATTGGTGACAAACTGTATGATGTAAAGGATAGCAAGGACTTTTAAAAATTTATATAATTATATGGATTTTATTTATATATATGCTATTATATATTTAAAACCATGTATAGTCAGGAGAGGATTAAATGATCAGTCGTAATCAGTATCATCGTATTGATACTAGCAAGTCGAGGAGAGGCTTCAAACTGATGAAAAAAGTCAAAGGGGCTTGGGTCGCAGCTGCTTTACTGTCTTCATTAGCTTTAGGTGTAGTTTCTCAACAAGTTGAAGTGTTGGCTCAAAGTTCGGACATGGAACAAGTATGGAAAAGTCCTTTAGCAACATCTTTTGACAAAAAAGAAGCGTTATTAGCACTTGACGAAATTAAAGAAGAATCACAAAATGCTTTGGATAAAGTAACACTTAAGTGGGAAGCGAATTCTGTTGATACCATCCGTCAAGAAATGGAGCGTCAAAAAGACTTAGGTTTAACTGTTTATGCCATTCAATGGGGAGACACCTTAAGTGCAATTGCTCAAGCAAGTGGTCGAACAGTAGAAGATTTAGCTCTATTAAATGGTATAAAAGATGTCGATTTTATTTTAACGGGCGATATCCTTCTATTAGAAGGTGAGGTCGCTTCAAGCTCTATGACTATGACGAGCAAGGGGGCTGAAGCAATCAAAAAGATTGACCATCCAACCAATAGTAAGCCTTCGCACCCACTCGTTCCCGGAAATAATCAAGACCCTTCGAACACCGATAGGGATAATGATCCTGTAGTTGATCCAAACCAAGAAGAGGCGGATAAAGATACTAATGAAAACACTAGTGAAGATCCTATAAAAGACGATGCTTCAAATGAAGATGACCTTCCAGAAACAGATATCGATAAGGATGACGATCAAGATTCTGAAGAAGTGATACCACCAGTTACTGAAGACCCATCAGATAAAGACGAAGAAGATAATTTCGATCAATGCGTTATTCCTGAAAAAATGCCATTACCACAAAATGTCGCTCCCGTAGTGAACCAACCAGTAGTAGAAGTTATCGGTTCCAAAGATGTGATATCTGGGGAAAATCATCAAGAAATCCAACCAAGCTATGATATTGTATTAGATACAAGTGAAGAAAAAAGCCAAACTGTTCTTGAAGGAAACCTCATTTTTGTTCAACAACCGAAAGTGGATGAAGAAGGAAATCCTGTCTTGGATGAAGAAGGAAATCAAATAATTGAAAATATTCCGACTCCAGATCAAGGGCCAGATATTATTGAAACCCAAACAATTAAGCATGAATATTACAAGACGATACCAGAAACTACCATTATCTATGACAATGCTTTAGCTGAAGGAGAAGTAGTGGTAGAAAAAGAAGGCAAAGAAGGATCTTATACGGCTATAATAACAATTATTGATCAAGATGGGGAAATCATTACCCAATCTGCTGAGTTAGAAGATTTAGTGGCAGCTGAACCTCGTGTTGAACGTAGAGGATCAAAATTAGTTAAAACAATTAAAACTATCAAAGAAACCACAATGACCACTAGAGGAATTGAATACAAAGAGAACCCGAATCTTCCGAAAGGAGAAGAAAAGGTCATTGAAGAAGGACAAGATGGTGAAAATGTTCGGATATATGAAGTCACTTTTGACGCTCAAGGTACTGAAATACATCGAGAAGAGACCTCAAAAGAAGAGACACCAGTTGTCAATAAGATTATTGAAATCGGTACATACGAAGAAGTCATCACTGAAGAACAGAAAATAACGGAATTTGACTTTGACGTGGTTCAACGTGAAAATTCAGAACTGTTAGTAGGCGAAAGTAAAGTTGTTCAAGAAGGTGTTAAAGGTAAGGAAGTAATAACTGAAAAAGTAGTAACTGTCAACTGCGAAGAAATCCGTCGGGAAGAAATTGGTCGTGAGATGATCGAACCAGTGGAAAAGATTATTGAATATGGCACAAAAACCGTAGATAGAATAGAGACTCGTGATGTTATCGCATATGAGACTGAAATTCGTGAGAATCCTGATCTGGAAAAAGGAATAGAACGAGTTGTACGCGAAGGTAAAGAAGGTGAAATAATTGTTATTGAAGATGTCATTTTGATTAAAGGCATTGAGAAAGAACGCATTGAAATTGAGCGTATAGTCGTTACACCAGCAATTAATAAGATTATTGAGGTTGGATCTCAAGAAAGAATCACTAAAATTGAAGAAAAAGAAGCGCCGGTACCTTACAAAGTGGAAAAACGCTTTAATAAGGACCTTGCTAAAGACGAAGTGAAAATAATTCAAAAAGGTAAAGATGGCATAAAAACAGTAAAAGAAGAAGTTGTTTATATTCAATTAAGTGATGGTACATTGGTTGAACATCAACGCCAAGAAATTGGTAGTGAAATTACTGTAGAACCGTTGATAGAAATTATTGAAGTTGGGACACAAGAAACACGAGTTGAAATACAATCAAGGATAGAAAAAATTCCATTTGAAGTGGAAGTCATTTATGATGCAACACTTCCTGAAGGACACACTCAGATTGTTTCAGAAGGTAGTGAAGGTGAAAAAACAATCAAAGAAGAAATTACTTACATTAACGACAAAGAGATTTCTCGCCAAGTAATTAGTAATACGGTGACTAAAGAAGCTGAAAATCAAATCACTTTAATGGGAACTAAGATTGTGGAACCGGCTACCGAATTAGAAATTTTCTTAGAAAAGGCTTCGAAATTTGCTGAAGGATTTCTGAATAATCTAAGAGATAAGAATGGTTTAACTACTCTAATTAATAACGAACAGCTTAACAGCTCAGCAGAAAAAAATGCTGAGAATTTAGCTCAACCTGGAGTGCCATTTGGTCATCAAGATGATCGAAGGATTGCTATTGAAGAAGGATATGTAAAAGATGTTAAAGAGTTAATAAACAATCCATACGCTCAAGCAAATCTCTATAAAATGAGGTTGAGTACAGATCCATTAACTTTCTTTGGTAGCCCAGAGGAACTCGGTAAACGCTTAATTCTTGGTTGGTATGGAGACATTAACAACCGTGATAGCAATGGCAATATTAACCGGGGACACCGGATGGTTCTGTTAGAAAAACAATTTAAGCATGTAGGAACCGGCATCCATTATGATGAAGTGAATAAGTTACTTTATGCTTCTCAATACTTTGGTACACCATTGGCTCAAGCAACTGAAATTCAATTCGAAGAAAATGGGCAGATAAAAACCAAGTATGTATTCAAAATTCCTGAAGGGGATGCTGAAAATCCTGCACCTTCTTATTCGCCAGATGGGTATATGGACTATTTAAATGATGAATTAAATAGGAAAAACCTTTCAAATGATGCTAGAAATGATATCCTAACTCTGATTGAAGAAGAGAAGCATTTTAAAGAAAAACTCAATTAACGCTCAGAAAAAATAAAAAGACTGTGATTCATCTAGAGACCTCCAACAGTTCGTGTAAAAACGAACTATTGGGGGTCGTCTTTTTGTTTTCTAGATTTTTTAGAGTATCCTTTGATTTAAAAGATGAATTGAATGAATCAACGAGTCAGCAATTTCTTTTACGATAGGGAATCAAGCTCTCTAATCCTAGAAATGTTCTATCATTTTTTCAGTCTAAACGCTCGCTTTTTTTAGTAGGCGTTACCACAGGCTCATGAAACTTGATTAAGCACACAACTGCGTGGATTTGAAGCTAAATACTCCTTGAAGGCTAGCGGGTGGATGAGTGCACCATTTAGTAAATGGACACGATGGAAACAATCACTAACAATCTTTGTATCAGGTTTTCTGCATTATTTGACAGCTCTAGAATGATAAAAACCTGTCAGCTTCGAAGCTTGGCATTTATTAAGAGATTCGTTAAACTAATTGAAAGAATATAATTTTTTAGGAGGGGAGAAGATGGAATATCCTTTATTAGCAAACAAATTACCCGTATCGATCAAAATGGTTTGGAAAAAATTTCTGTGCTAACTTTTTTAATTACTTTTGGGAGTGGACTAATTGTTGCAGCTTTGCTAAAAACTATTGATCGACTCTCACTGCTCTGGCAGGCACTAATTGGTGGGTACCTAGCCCTTGTTTTCATTTTGTTTATCCCGAATTAACCCTAGTCAGTAAAGAGCGTCTCATCTATTTTTGGCGCTGATATCTATTAATCAAGGCCCCCGTACTATTGATAGGATTCCATTACCATTTATTTTTGGAGTTATGCTAAGTCTGCTTTTCATCTTTTTACTGGTTAGAGGCTATGTGAATTGTCACCGTTGTAAAAATAAGATAATGTATATTATGTAAACCCATATAAATAAATTGTATTTCAAACTAAAAAGCCTAATAGAATCATTCTATTAGGCTTCTAACGAGACGGACCAAGCTATGATTAAAGATCTGATTCAACGGCTGACTCTTCTATTGAGAGGTCACTTATAGTTTCGTCTTGAAGAACTGTTTGCTCAGCATCAAGTTGAGTTTCTTCAGTTTCAGCGTCATCTGCCGATTTCTCAACCGTTGTTTCTTCAATTTGTTCAACTGATGTTATTTCTTCTTCGATCGCTTCATCTGTAGAAAGCTCTTCAAAAGTATCGCCGACAATCACTTCTTCTACGGAAGCTCCTTCACTCTGATCTTCACTAACACTTTCTTCATTAGCTTCAATTGCTTCATCCACAGCAACTTCATCATTAAGAGCTTGGATGGTAGCTTCTTCTTCAGTGACTTCTGTTGCAATCACTTCTTCGGTTTCTGTTATCTTATCATCAAACAATAATTCTAATTCATGAATCATTGAATAGACATCTCTTAAAGTAGAATTTGGATTTAATTGAACCCCAACTGCTTTTGTAAGTGTTCGATTGATTTTAGAATATACTTCATAAGGTTGTTTACCGAGAACTTCTTTATCCCGTCTAAATCTTGTATTCCAAATCACTTCATCTAGGATTGATTGAACATAAATATTAGCACGAGAATCTAAATGAAGATCGGGTGTATGGGCTGCTTTTGTTTCTAAAGCTTGCAATTCAGCCATTCTTTTTTCAATTTTTTCTTTTGAAGCAAATGGGTCTGATAAAGTAACTAGTGTTCTTGTAATTGCAAAACCATAATCTTTATGTATAGATAAATCTTTATTTTTGAGTTCACTTGTTGCATAATCAATGGACTCAATAATGTTTTTTAAAGCATTCATCCGGCTACCAATTGAGTTTAGGTTAAATATAGTATCTGATTGTTTTATCCCATTTAACTCGCCACCGAGTTTATCGATTAACTTAAAGGCTTGTTCTAATGATTTTTCATATTTTTTAGAAAGAACTCTTTCAGAAATTTTTACCAGTTTATCTTCTTCAATTTTTAATTCTTCTAGATCTGAAGCAACCTCATGATCTTTTACAATGTCTTGAAGTGTCAAGTCTTTTGATACGATTGATCCCACTTCGTAACCTAAAATTGATTGAAGTTTTTCTTGTAATTGTTGAACGGATAAATTAATATCCTTGACAGTCGATTTTGGATCCAACTGCACACCTACGGCTTTAGTAATTGTTTTATTAAGATCATTATACTGTTCAAAAGGAAGTTTACCTAATATGTTTTTATCTCTGATAAAACGTGTATTCCAAATGGCGTTATCTAATTTAGCTTTTACATAGATTGTTGCAATGTCCTCTTCAGTTAAATCTGGATAATCATTGATGGCCTCTTTTAGATCTAAGATTTGTTGTACTTGATGATCGATTGAAGCTTGTGAAGAAAATGGGTCTGCTAAAGTGATTAAAGCTTTAGTGATTGTATATCCCATGTCTTTATGGGCATGGCTGACTTTATTAGTAGCTTCAGTCGTTGCGTATACAATTCCATCAATGATCGTTACTAATGCTTCAATCCGACTTCCAATTGTATCAACCTTTAATGGAACTTTGCCCGCTATGCTTGCTTCGAGAGTGGTTTCTTTCTTGATGTTTTCAACCAATTTTGAAGCTCTTTCAAGGATATTTTCATAATTTGTACCCGCTAAAACTTCTTTCAGATGCTTAATTTGCTCTTCTTTATCTTTAATTACGAGCAGATCTTCCTTGTGATCAGCTACACGATCACGTTTAGTGACTTCTACAACTTTACCTTGTAAGGCTTGATTAAGTTGACTTTCAATTTCAGCCACCGCTTGGTCGATTTCTCCAACGGTTGATTTTGGATCAAGTTGAATTCCTACTGCTTTTGTGATTGCGCGATTTAAAGAATGATAGACATTGGCACCCATCTTACCTAATATTTTTTCATCCCGAATAAAACGCGTATTCCAAATGGCTTTATCTAATTTAGCTTTTGAGTAAATAGTTGCTGTATCTTTTTCACTGAGATCTGGTAGAGCAGCTGCCTCACTCTTGGTTTCTCTCAATTCAGCAATTAATTTCTCAATACTATTGTTCGAAGAAAGCGGATTCAACAGAGTGTATGTAAGATGTGTAATTTTTAATCCCATCATATGGTGGGCATCGATTATTTTATTATTCAAATGATTAACGGAATAATCAATTGCCTCAATTACTTCTGTAATAGCAGTTAGACGTGGCCCTATTGAATTTAAAGCATAAATTGTTTCAGGATTTATACCCTCGCCTTTTGCTATTGCAGTAGCGTCTGAGATGACTGTTTCTAAAATATCAAAACTTTTATTTAGGAGATCTTCATAGGGAGTCCCTAAGACCGTTTGTTCTAATGCTTCTAATTTGTCTTTTTGATTTACTATTTCTATTGCTAAATCTTGTACATTTGCACTATAAGCTTGCGAAGTATTTGACGCTTCTTCTTGTGCGTATATTGATTGTTGCATCAGAGGAGTTCCAACACTAGCTAGCAATAATGCACTTGAAAAAATGATTGACATTTTTCTCATAAATACCACCTCGATCTATTATGATAAAATAATTATAACACGATTAGAAAAAAAATCAATATTTTATCTCGAAACAGTTTGATACAAATTGCTTATATTAAAATGCGTAATATGTTCATTCTCAAACCCTCCCATTTAAAATAAAAAAGAAACAATCTAAAATGTAGATTGTTTCAGGATTTGATACTTTATTCAATGGATCAATTATTGCTCATTAATCAGCTTCTCAACCGTCATAAAGTCTTTTGAGGTTCCCAGTATTACCAACATATCCCCTTTATGGATGACCGAATGAGGTTCAGGATTTCCAAGAAAATCACCCGAATCTCGAATAATTCCAACTATATTAAAGCCATGTTTAGCTCTCACGTCTAAATCGATTAGACTTTTATCCACCCATAATGAAGGGGTGGTTACTTCGAAGATGGAATAGTCATCAATAATATTAAAATAATCAACAAGATTCTTAGAGGATAAACTATAAGCTAATTTACGGCCACTTTCTTTTTCTGGAATAATCACTTTATCAATGCCAACCTTTTTAAGAACTTTGGCATAATAATCGGTAGAAGCTTTGCCGATGATTGTTTTTACACCGATTTCTTTTAAAGTGATGGTAGATAATATAGACGCTTCTAAATCCGATCCAATTGCAATAATGGCTGTTTGGATATTCGCTAGCCCTAACTCATGAAAAACCTCAATGTTTTTGATATCTGCGCAAATTGCATGGGTTACATAAGGAGCGATTCGGTTGATGCTTTCTTCATTATGATCAATAATAATCACTTCATGTCCTAATTTCATTAAATTCTCCGCTAAACTACGCCCAAATCTTCCGGCGCCAATCACTAGATATTCCTTCATATAATCACCCCACTAAGATACTTTCTTGTGCTTCGCGATAATTGTTCGAGGCTTTGGATTTGAAGAAGACAAACACCATCGCCATGGGTCCAATTTTACCAAAAATCATGGTAAAGATTATCACTATTTTACTCATCACACTTAAACTGGCTGTAATTCCTTGGCTTAATCCCACTGTACCATAAGCAGAGATAATCTCATAATAAAGATTAACCAGTGACTTATTAGGTTCAAAGAGGGTAAGCAAGATTAAAGCGATACCCACCCAAGAAAAAGAAAGAAAGAAAATGGCCAGTGATTTCAATATGTTCTTCCTAGGAATCCGACGTCTAAAGACAACGGTATCTTGACTTTCGCGCAAATACGACAGAGTATAAAGAATTAATAAGGCAAAGGTTGTAACTTTTAAGCCACCGGCTGTTCCTCCGGGTGCCCCCCCAATAAACATCAGTAGATTCGTCACCAAGTAGCTCGGGGTGCGTAAGCCTCCTTGTTCGATCGTCGCAAAACCAGCCGTTCTTGTCGTTACCGATTGAAAAAAAGCCGCAGTCAATTTATCCACAAGATTTAAGGGTCCTAACGTACTAGGATTTTGCCATTCAACAACTAAAAAGAATAAGGCAGGTAAGATAATTAAAAGACTTGTTGTCACTATAACAAGTTTTGTATGCAAGCGAAGAGGCTTTCCATTTAAGTAATGGTGGATTAAATTTCTGCTAACTGAAAAACCGAGTCCCCCTACTATAATTAAGAACATTAGTACGATATTTATCCAATTATTATCGACATAGCCCATAAAACTTTGGTCACCGATAATATCAAAGCCGGCATTACAAAAAGCAGAAACAGAGTGAAAGATACTATTGATGACGCCTTTAATGACCCCATATTCAGGTATAAATTGAAAGCTTAATAAAACAGCACCAATGGCTTCAATAATTAAAGTAGAATAAGCGACATACCGCACAAGGTCTGCTACCTCACTAAAAGTAGTGGTATTTTTTTCTTCTGCTAAGAACTTACGATTAGAAAAAGACAGCCGTCTCCCCATTAACATACCAATGGTTCCCACACCGGTCATGATTCCAATACCGCCTATTTGTATGAGAATTAAAATGACCGTTTTACCAAATGGCGACCAATGACTTGCGGTGGTTAAAGTCGCTAGACCCGTGACGCAAACTGCAGAAGCGGCTGTAAAGATACTATCAATCAATGAGGTCTGCACACCCTCATTAGTTGCAAAAGGTAATTTTAAACAGAGGCTCCCAATTAAGATGAGGCCCAAGTAGCTATAGAAGAATAATTCAGCAGGATTGATTGAAATGAGATCTTTTTTCCACTGGTTATAGACAAGCATGACTTTCCACCCTTCTGTGCACAAAAGTTAGTTATATCGTGGTTTAGCTTTTTTAATTTTGCTATTCCTATAGTAGTGAAAAAAAACAGGAATTTCAAACACAAATTACTCATTGTTTATTTTGACCAGCAACTTATCAATAGACTCATTTTACCCTAGAAAAGCTACGATTAGCTTTTTTTCTTTTAATGAATAAAACTATAATAGACAAGAAAATAAATAAGCTTAACGCAATCGTAAGCCATAACTTCCATGGAGATGGCTGTCTTCTTGTTATTGTCTCTTGAATGCTTTCTTTCGGATATGGAATACGTTTACCAATAACCAATAAGCGATGACTATTAATCATATAGGGTGTGCAGGTTAATAAAGTTACTCGATCTTCTGCTTCTTCAATTTTGAGGGATTCAAAATCATTAGGTTCAATCACTTTGATTTCAATCACTTGATAAGCTAAATCATCGCGCAAGTTATGGAGGAAAAATAAGTCGCCAACTTCCATTTTGTTTAAATCAGAAAATAATTTGGCGCTAGGTAAGCCTCTATGAGCTGTAATGACGCTATTTGTTCCTTTACCACCAACAGGTAAGCTGGTTCCTTGGAGGTGAGCGGCTGCTTTTTGTAAGACTTCTTCAGTCGCTCCTGCATGGATAGGTAATGAGAGATCAATCTTAGGAATATCGATAAAGCCTATCTGTTCATTGATTTCGAGCATGCGAGCATATTCTTTAATTCCTTCCTTTTGTTTTTTGGTAAAAGGATCCACCACGCCATTCATACTAGGAAGGATGGTCGAATTATAAGCATGGGCTAATTCAATCCGACGGTCTAATTCAGTTTGTGATATTTTGATAGATTGGTCCCTAAATTCTTCTACTTGCGTTCTTGCCGCTTGGTTATGAATATAACGCGCTACAAAAGGATAGGCGACCAAGGTCAAACCCAAAAGGAAAATAAAAATGTTTAAAACAGCTTTGATATTTCTTCTATTGATTGTAGCCACCTACTTTCCATTGTCAGTCTTTTTTCGATTATACAGCCAAAAAAGAATAGTAAGTAGTAGTAAAAGTAACAGGAGTAATAAAAGCCAGCGGTACTTGATAAAGAAGTTCATAGAGGTCTTGCGGTCTTTTTCAAATTCATCCTCTACATAAGGAATACGGTGTCCTCTAACCAGTAGGCGGTGACTATTGATCATATAGGGGGTACAAGTAATTAATGTCATATAATCATGCTCTGGAACAATATCAAGATATCCTATTTCATGAGGTAAGATGACATCGATTCGATCGACTTGATAGGCTAAAGTTTCATTTAAGTTGTTAAAATAAAAGACATCATCTATTTTTAACTTGTCTAAATGCGAAAATAAACGTGCATTCGGCAACCCTCGATGCCCTGTAATAACTGCATGGGTGTGAAGTCCACCTACCGGCAGACTTGTCCCTTCTAAATGTCCGATTCCTTTTTGCAGCACTTCTTCACTGGTTCCAGCAAAAACTGGTAAGTATTCATTTATTTTAGGAATATCAATGACACCAATTTGTTCATTAATCTCCAACATATGCGCATAGGCTGCACGTCCTTCTTGATGATCTTTTTCTGAAAAAGGATCCGAAAGCTTTGAAACGCCCTCTTTTTTCTGACTTAATTGGTCGTTGTAGGCTTGGGCAAGAAAAACACGTCGGTCCACTTCTTGTATAGACAGTTGTTGTACAGCCTCCTTATAGCTATTCACTTCCACGCGTGAGGCTTGGTCATAGAGGTAACGTGAAATAAAAGGATAGCATAAAGCTATCCCTCCCATTATAAAAAGTAGATTATAAAAAAAGAGTTTAATTTTTTTCTTCTTCATAAAGTTTACATGAAATCCTTTCTGTACCAGTTGTCGACTTATAAAAAAGAATGAATAAACCGATGGTTATAAAAAGAAAAGCAAGGTAGAAATAATTAGTTTTACATTCTCCTGTCGTTGGTAAAAAGCCAATATCACTTGGTTTAGAAGGTCGGTTAATAGGAATATCTTGCTCTTGCTTTGATGCTTCAACTGGATGGTTGACGATTTCCATTACAGTATAGTTCCAATAACTCTGACTGGTTATTTCAAAGGGAATGGCTTGTTCAAAGGGTTGGTATTTTAGACCTTGTACAATGGGGGCTTCGATTTCGATAAGATAGTATTTTCCTAAGGGCAGATTATTGACTTCAAAATATCCTCGTGAATCAGATTCTACAATGTAGAAAGACCCTTCTTTCGAAGAGACTGGTTCGAAGAGGCGTTTTTTACTATTCCAAGTGACTACTTCAAAGCGTGCACCCATCAAGCCTTGCGCCGGCTTTTTATGGTTGACCTTTCGGAAATGTTGTCCGCCCTTTTCAAGCCCTTCTTCAAATGAGCTTTCATCTGTAGGCTCTGTGGTTGAGTCTTGAGAAGTCTCTTTAGCAATCAGATAATTTTTAACTAAAACTTCAGTAACTTCACCAGCCTTAATAGTGAAATGTATTTTTTTTGAAAGCTGATACCCATCGACCGTTTTTAGTTCAACTAATACATAGTCTCCTTCTGGTAATGAAGCGAGAGTGATTTCACCAAGAGAATTCGACTTCAATTCAGCCTTGCCCGAAGGATCCGTTGTAAAATGCCCTTCTTTAAACAACATTGGCTGGTCTGAATTCGCTGCATAAATATAAAAAGTAACATTCGCTAAATTCTTCCAATCATCCATTTGGTTAGTGGTCACTTCACCGATCACTTTGATTTTTAGGTAGCCCGTTTGAACGCGCTTAGGGAAAACATCAACTTCAAAAGCGTTTTGATAAGGCAAATCGATGATAAATGGTACCGTACGTTCTTCTTTTTTACCGGCTTGATTGATTTCTAATCCGTAATAGCTACCATCCGGAAGCCCGTCAATAATGGCTAGAGAATTTTCATTCGTTTTTGAAGAGTAAGATTGTTTAAATAGATGATCTAATTCACTAACTTTCTTTTCTTTTAAAGAAGCGATATCTGCTTGAGAATAGGTGGGATCGACCTTCCACACTCTATATTCTCTTATTGTTTCACTATCAACAGAATGAATGATCAAGCGATTGGATGTGGCTGAAATATGATTAAAGGGTATGATCATTAAGGTAAAAAGCATCAATAGAAATGTAGTAAGTTGTTTAAATAACTTCATATCATACCTCCTAGTTTGAATATCCTTTGTTAAGGGAAATAGGCCTATTTCCCTTAACAAAGGATGGAGAAAATCTCCATACCTTAAATTCTTAATCGTTTAGGCTTCTTCTTTGGCCTTACGACGACCATAAATTGCAAGGAACATTAGTAATGCGCCTGCTACGATGAAGATGACAGTCCCTATACCACCAGTTGCTGGGATAGATGGACGTAAATTATTAGTAATCTCAAGTTTTTGATTATCTTTTTCTACTGAAAAATTAACAGCATCGGCTAACAACTGATAACCCTCCGGTGCTTTAGTTTCTTTAACTGAATACTGCGATGGTTTAGTTCCCTCATTTCCTTGCGCTGAGTATGCCAGTCCGTCAATTGAAAAATTACCCTCGGCATCAGATTTTAATTGGATAACCTTACCAACCATTGCATCTGGGAATTTTGGATTACTCTCGGCATTGTTAAGGGTGATAAGATGTTCGTTCCACTTCATCGGAGCATTATCTTCTAAGACAGTAAAAACAGCTTCTGAAAGAGCTTTCTTATTGGAGTCAACTTTTTGAAATTCTTGACTTCCGTATTTGATCGAAACATCATTTGAAGCGCTAGTAGTCTCTTCTACCACACTATTATTGTAAGTAATTGTTGCATTGTTTGTAATTGGTGTATCAGTAGATGAGTGAGTGCCGTTAAGGTAGGCAGTAAAACTAACTTCAATAAATGGTGCTTCATTTGTATTGGACGAAATACCATCGATTTCATTATCAGCGATTTTATTTCGATTTGCTAAAGGAACTTGAGAAGCGATTTGTTCGATACCCTTTGGTGTTAAAGCAATACTTATAGTTTGACCACTGACTGAATAATTGAAATGATCTTCTATAATTAACGTTTCATTTCCCACCTTAATCGTCGGTTTAAGGTCATCATGCTTAATCGTTAAGGCCGGATCTAACTGGTCTGTAAAGGTATATTTTGAATATTTTTCAATATTTGTTGGGATGGTTCCTTTTAAAATATATTGAAAAGCTTCGCCAACATTGAATGAGGCTTCATTAAAACCTAACTTAGCAATATCCTTACCGATAACCGGAAAAGCACCTGTGACGTTTTTAGGATAAATATGAATATCTTTAAGATATTCACTACCGTCAAATTTAGTCATTGGAAAAGCAATTACAAATGGAACCGCTAATGACTCCGTTACGGAATTTGGTTTTTTTGTTTCAAAAACAGCAAAGTATTTAGGGTTAGCAGGATCAACATTTACTGTCCATTCAACCGTTCCATTTGAATCGGTTTCACCGAGAAGCTGGCCTCCAGATGCTGGCTGGGTAGGCTTTGTACCAGCAATTGCTTTATCATAGCTATCTTTATCAATTTCATAAGCTGTAAAGCTTACTCCAGATAAGGGTTTTACATTGGTACCGAGAGTAGAAAGGTCTGTAATTATTGTCCCGTCCTGGTTTGCTTTTGGTAAATCAGAATTATATGAATCTGCTTGCAGTTTATGAATGGTTACCTTTGCATCGAAAGGTTCTGTTGCAAATACTGAAGGGGCCTGAGTTAAAATGTTCGAGAGTCCCAAAATAAAAACAAGGACTGCTGTTAATAAGTTGCTTTTTTTCATGTGTTTACTCCTTTTCATGTGTTTTTTTTGATTGAAGATAATAAAAACTTGTTAAAGCCATTAATATGAAGCCGGAAACTAGATAAATCAGCACCCCCGTTCCTCCAGTAAGTATAAGGTCATGCGATTGGTAATTCATTACAACAATTTCATTGTCATTACCGTCAGAGCTTGTTTCTCGTTTGCTAATAAAATCGACTTGCTTTTCATCCAATATGAATTCTGCTTGGCCTGTTTTATTCCCTTGGGAATCGGTACTTTCAATAATTTCAATAGTTAATGGTTGTCCCAGGAGCTTATAGCCTGCAGGTGCCTTTTCTTCATATAATAGGTACTTTCCAAGAGGTAAATCTTTAAAGACGATGGAATTATAATTATTCTGGCTAACGACTTGATCAATAAGACGGTGATCTTTATTATCCTCAGCTTTAGATTTTAAGCGAAAGATGCTGCCAGTTATTCTTGTAGTAGGGTCCTCACCGTCAATTTTATTGAAACTAAAATCGGTCCTGATAAGTTCATTAATCACAACATAGCCCTTATTAGCATCTAAGACTATTGCATTTTCGTTCTTAATTAAATCATCCGGCATTATAGAGACGTTGTTACTTCTATCTACTTGAATGATAACTGGCTTAACAATTTTTCGATAGCCATCTGGTACAAAGCTTTCATCCAGATGGAAATAAACATAATTCTCCTCTGTTCTGATGGGACGATAATTAGATAATTCTTGGTTAAAACTAACTCTTCCATTGGTATCACTGGTAACTGTCCAGCTTTCATGACTCGAACTTAATCCACTTGCTGGGTCCCCTTCCATACGGGTCAATGTAAAGCCGGCACCAGCTATAGCATTGCCATAGTCTCCATTTTGATTATTAATATCATCCCGTTTCCAAAATTCAATTTCGATCGGATGGAAACGGTTGATCACTCTCGGAATGCCATCACTGCTTTCGAAATTCCAATGGGCATCAGATTGGGAAAGCCAAGTTAATTCTCCTTTGTCAGAAACTTCTACTTTTGCACTGATACCTCCTCCACTTATTGTCTCATAATTAACAGGTGATTGGGTTTCTACAACTTCATAAGTTTTGCCAACTGGCAAATTCTTGAATGCAAGCAAGCCATCTGCTCCGGTTACTTTAGTAGCCAAAGCTTGTCCGACTCGTTCTTGTTTTTGTCTATCGTACTCATAAATTTGAAAGCTTGCACCTTCTAAAGGGGGCATTGACTCGATAGACAGACCTTCATTATCATCTGCTACTTTCTTTAGTTGGATATTGGTGGGGTTTTGACGATTAATGGCAAAATCTAAGCGATAGTTGCCAGAGTCGTCTTTTGTTAAGAAGTCCTCCTCATCAGTACCTTCTATACGGGTGATGTGAGGGCGTATTCCTCCTGCATCCGAAACAATCTCTATTTGATAGACATTATTTGACCTTAAATGAGTGTTGGGACTACTCAATTCCCTTAATTCATATTTACCTGTTTCTACATCGGTAAAACCTGCTGTTCCCGTCGCATTGGTCGTGGCTGTTTGTAGATAATCTTTTCCTTCTATTCCCTTTAGTTCAAATTGCACACCAGCTAAAGGAATAACCGGTTGCGTAAAAGGATCCAACTCTTCCCCTTTTTCACTATAGCCGTATTTCACAATTTTAAAGTTCGAGTCCACTAGGTTTGAAACGGTATAGCCTTGATTGTCATCTCCAGTGAGCAATTGATTGTATTCTGGCAGTATATCCGCAATATATTTATTGTCTAGCGTATCCAATTTTATCTCAATGATATCATAGGCATCGCTTTGGGCAACATAACCTGGTGGAGCTTGTATTTCTTGTAAACGATAGAAACCTAGGGGGAGATCGTTAAAAATGACTGTGCCATCTGAAGCTGATTGAGCGATCAGAGCAGTCTGATTCGAGTCCTCAATATATTCACCTTGATCATTCTTGATAACAGGCGTTAAAGTAAACTTTGCCCCTTCTAACGGCAAGTCGTTAAGTCCCACCTTGGTGAATTGAATGGTATAGGTTAAGAGTTTGTTAGTCATTTTGATCTGATCCTCTGCCCCATCTACGACACTTGAACCAGTAAATTCGTCTGATCCAGTAGGGGGTTCCATAGTGACTTGTCCAAATTCATCTGTTGTAATTTTCCATGTTGCTTGACTCTTTTGATACCCTAAAGGTGCTCGAATCTCTTGAATAGTAAAGGTTGAATTAGGTTGAGTGGCTGTTCGATTGAGAGTTACTCGCCCTTTTGTATCACTTGTCTTTATTAAAACCTCTTCAGTTTTAGCGTCATTAACCACACGGAATTGAGCCCCTGATAAAGGTTTGCCTTTTTCATCTACCTTAAAGAAGGAATAGGATTCTCTAGTATTGCTATATTCATAAAGATTAGAAACTGGATTGCGTTTTAAAAGTGGGGCCACTTCTTTTTGTGTGTCTAAGTTAATTGTTTGAATATTTTTAATTATTAACCCGCTATTATCTGCTAATAATTCCAAATCAAAAAGGGTTTTTAAATGTTGTTTTACATAGCCAGGCGGTGTTTTTGTTTCTATTAATTCATAGGAGCCGACTCCTAAGTCCTCAAATTGAACCTCTCCACTGGAATCCGTTGTGACTGAAGCAATCTCAGCTTCAAAGGGCTGTGTTTGTTTCAAATCAAATTGAGCCCCAGCTAAACGGCTTTCATTTAAGCCAATTTTTGTGAACTTAAAATCAAGTGTATGTTCTTGATTGATAAGATTAAAGCTTTGGCTATCATCTGTAGAATTTATCTCACTAATATTGCTTGTATTGCCTTGTAAACGGATCTTGCCATCTGCATCCACCACCAGGGTCCACTTGTTATTGTGAGGCAAATAGTAGCCAATTGGGGCCTTGTCTTCAGTTAAGAGATAACTTCCCTCTGATAAGCGACTGTATTCAAAAATTGCTGACGAATTGCTAGTTTCTTTTGGAATTACTGTTCCATTAAGTGTTTTTAATGTAAATTGAGCATCTTCAAGTAAATCGCCTTGTTTATTAACTTTGCGGATTCTTAAACGATTGGGTTTGTTTTCTAAAATGGGAGGGGTATCCCCTAGCGAAGTAACGCTTCCTTTATAGGATTGGCGAAAATTTCTGGCGAAAACGGCTGATTTATCCTCGTTTTGATCAATATCAAATAAAATTGTTTTCTCACTTTCAAGGTACCCATCAGGCGCATTAATTTCTTTGAGTTCATAGCTACCATAGCTCAACTTAGTAAAATCTAACTTTCCTTCTTGATTAGAAATTACGGTCTGACTAAAGGAAGAATCCCCCTCTTTACTTAAGCGATAGACTGCATTCGCTAAGGGTTGTTGCGTTTCTTGGTCAACTTTTTTAAAAGTTAAATCCGTCAGCAATATCTCCAGTCGGATTAGTGCGGCGTTATTTAGTACCTCACGACCATTTTTGGCAAATGGACGATAAATATTATTATAATCAGGAGATAAAGTACCATTGGCTGAAAGATTGTATGCTCCATAATAACTGCCTTCTTTGGGGTCGAATTTATTTGCAACAAGACTTGGATTCTTTTCTAGTAGGCCAATTTTAGGCGGTGCATACCCATTAGGTGTACTTATAAGCTTGACATAAAAGTAAGGGTAACTTCCATCTCTTGGAACGTTGTAATAAGCAGTATAGCCATTAGTCCCTGTATATGAAGTTGGTTGGGAGTCGTCATTTACAAGGCTTAGATCAAAGGTAAACCAATCTTCTTCTTTTCGATTATAATGAAAAAGCTTTACTTCTACATCAGGCGCCGGATTATCAAACTGGTCTAAGGCTAAGATATTAAATTTATTTGAGACGGGTGTGGTAGAATCCGTTGCTGATCGCGCTTGGATATTAGAAAATCTTGCTATTACTTCATATTCTACAGGTAATTTAATGGTTTCACCGTCAGGAAAAGTGATGGATAAAATGGTTTGGAAGACCCCTGTTTGCGAAGTATCTATGGCTTCCTCCCATTCGTACAGCACTTCTTTCGATAAATCACTGTAATTTTCGACTACATTTTCCGCTAACAAAGGTTGATCGACTTGAACAAGAATTTCATCTTTTAAGATCGGCTCAGGATTTAGCTGAGTACTTTTATCTTTTGTTTGATCTTCTTGACTTGATTCTTTATTTTCTTGATTTATAGTAGTTGCATTATCATCAACTATCGTGACTGTTGTTGATTCTTCGTTTGTCGCTAATTCTTTATTATTGTCATCGTTTTTAGGAACAGTTTGCTGGGCAGTAATCTTCCTATTCGAAAAAAGCGTAACGGCTTTAACGGTAAAACTTTTACTCATCGAATCTGAACGATCTACCTCTGCTTGCAGTGTATGTTTAAAGTAAGCTTTTGGTATCCAAAATTGATAAACTTCTTCATTAGCATTCGCTTTGAATCCGACTTGCCAAAGTTTCTCTTTTTCTTCATTATAAGGATTTTCTGGTGCTAATGGTTCTTCCATTGTAAAAACTTCAGGTTCTACTAAATCAGCTTGACTTGGGGCTTGTGGTTCAACTAGGTCGGAAGGAATTTCAAGACCACTCTCAATTAGTTGGTTATATTGTGTCCAGTATGCTTCTAGTTCTTGCTCATAATTTGCATATTCTAGCTGATAAGTCTCTAGGGCTTCTTGGTAGGCTTGCCACTCAAGATCATTTTGTTTTTTGGCTTCCAGATAAGTTTGGTATTTTTCTTCGTAATGAACCTTATCCTGCTGATAGGCCTCCATCTCTTCGCGGTATTGCATAAAATTCTTAATAGCCCTATTAAAATCTGATTGCTGATTAACTAATCGCATGGAAATAGTTTCTTCTTGATTGGTAATAAGTTTAAATGAATGGACTTGTTCAAATTCAGCATCTGTTTCAAACATTATAAGCTGATCACTTGGTTCCATATTATTGTTGCTATTCAAAAATATTTGCCAAGTAGAAGGATTATTTTTTAATTGAAGAATATTCGGGTCTATTGCTTCTTGGGCATAGACCGTAGTGAAAGTTTTAAAGGGAATGGTTGATAGAAGCAATAGGAGCACTAACATAGTATTCCAAAGGGTTTGTGAATATTTTTTCAATTTTATCACCTCTTAATCGTTGTGTATTCTATAACTTAATAGCATTTTAAGATCATAATCAATTGCATAGCTTTCTTCAAATATTATATCTAAAAAAACAGTTCCATTGCAAATAAATCTATAGCATTTATAAAAAAATTAAACATTAAGAGCAAAAATAACTATGAATCCGAACATTCGGCTTAAATTTCTTGTAAAAAATCATATAAATCTTTCTCCAAAGAAGACTCTATGATAGACTATTTTAGTAAATGGGTGATGGCGGTCTTCCGTCGTTTTTTTCATTTATACATTGTTGGTCGATTAATTTATCTCAATGAGAGAAAGGAATTTGATTATGAAAAGAACAGTAGGTACCGTAGTAAGAGGGTTAAGAGCACCAGTTGTCCATGAAGGAGACGACTTAGTCAAGATTGTTGTGGAGACTTTATTAGAATCTTCTAAGGAAGCTCAGTACAAGATAGAGGATCGAGATGTTCTTGCGATTACGGAATCCATTTTAGCGCGTGCCCAAGGCAATTACGTGACCCTTGATCAAATTGCAAAGGACATTCAGGATAAATTGCAAGCCAAAAAAATAGGAGTTGTCTTCCCTATTACAAGTCGTAACCGTTTTCAATCAACCCTTAAAGCGATTGCTCGTGCAGCCGATGAAGTGATCGTTCAATTGAGTTATCCGTCCGATGAAGTGGGAAATCCGCTTATGTTAATTGAAGATTTGGATGATGCTGGTATTAATCCATGGACAGATGTCTTCACAGAAGCAGAAATAAAAAAAATATTTGCCGATATGAAGCACCCCTTCACAGGTGTTGATTATTTAAGTCTTTACCGAGAAACCATCGAAGCTGAAGGAGCTGCTTGCACGATTATTTTAGCTAACCAACCAAAAGCTGTCCTAGATTACACAGACACCATAATTACAGCAGATCTTCATACACGCAATCGTACTCAAAAACGCCTATTACAAGCTGGTGCTTCAAAAGTACTCCGACTGGATGAGATTATGAATCAGCCAGTCGACGGTAGTGGTTCGAATCCAGAATTTGGATTGTTAGGTGCAAACCTATCTTCTGATGAAATCGTAAAACTCTTCCCTATTAATGGTGAAGCCTTTGTCAGTGAGGTCCAGTCTTTAATTAAAGATTTAACTGGTAAAACAATCGAAGTTATGATTTACGGTGACGGCGCTTTTAAAGATCCTCAAAGTCAAATTTGGGAATTAGCCGATCCGATAGTATCCCCTGCATACACCAGTGGGTTAGAAGGAACACCTAATGAAGTAAAGCTAAAGTATTTAGCAGATGGCAAATTTAAAGATCTTGAAGGTCAAGATTTACAAACGGCTATTTCAGATTATATTGCAGGCCATGTGGAGGCGAGCCAAGACCAAGCAGAAAGAATCGGAACTACCCCGCGTCAACTAACAGACCTATTAGGTTCTTTATCTGATTTAACTTCTGGCTCAGGTGATAAAGGAACACCTTTCATCTATATCAAAGGTTACTTCGATAAGTTTTCTGATCAATAATTTTACCCTTTAAATAAAAACTCTGTTAAGCACCTGAGTGTTTAACAGAGTTTTTTTAGATTAATTCACGAGGTAGGCTGTTGTTCCTGTTTTCAAAACATCTAAAATGGTATTAAGCTCACCTTCTACTAAGTTTTTTGCGGCTTGGTCGGTATAAAAAGCACTGTGTGGTGAGGAGATGATTTTAGGGTGATTTAATATTTGAAGGAAGGTTTCATCTGAAATTTTTTGATTTTTAAAGCCATTGCCTGCATAAGGGCCTTCACCCTCAGAGCTATCCAGACCAGCTCCGGCTCAATGGTTTTCATCTAAAACTTTGATCCAGTCATTGGAATTAATGATGCCACCACCTGCCATATTTAAAAAATAGGCAATTTGTTTAAAGCCAATCTTAGCTAAACTTTCATAAAAAGTATTATCTATTTGGGCTACTTGCGAGATTGTTATACGGTCATACTTATCTAAAGAGTCAAAATATTTACTACTTAGAAAATGACTGCACAAGGTGAAGTCTACTTGATGCGATATGATTTTATAAATATACTCTCTCCTACATTACTAAATATAAATTCGCTTGTCTTTTTTAGCAAAAAAGTTACATTAATTAATCTCTATAACTTTTAGATGCTTAAAATATTTTCAAAAAGTCCCTAAAGCTCTTTTTATTTTCTTCTTCCCAATTGTAAAGCTTGTCTTCCAGTTGACTGATAATTTCTTCTTTATCTTGAGGGAACTTCCCACTTAATGAAATTGTATTTGAGGAGTGATTTCCATTTATTTTGATATTTGTATTAATATGATTCAGTAGCATTAATTCTTCCTCTAAACTTTCACGAGGCGTCAAAATTACAAAGCCTTCTCTCTCTTCCTCTTTTAAACTAGATAAGTCTTCTGCATCGATTGTCAATAAAATAAGTTCTTCTGCATCGACATGGTTAATAAGTTTGGCAGTTTCAATGGCATGTCTATCAGATAAACCATTTCCACCAGCTCCTATAACAGTCACTATAGAATAGTTAATGCCTACTTTTTTCAATTTTTTTAAAGCGATTTTTTCTTGATGAATAGTTAGATGTTTATTGTAAAAGTTTAATGTTTGATCTGATCCTGTTTCAATTAAAAGATAAAGTTGGTCTAAACCGTGAAGTCTTAACTTCAATAAATCTTCTTCTGAAGAATCTAAAATACTTTGTGAGCTAGTAATACCTTTTAAAGTTTTTGCATTAGAAAGATCTTTTTTAATTGCAGGGATTATATTAATTAAACTCTCTATATCTACATCTAATATATTTTGATTAATAATCACTATCTCTTTTGTTTCTTCACCTTTTTTACTTTTTAATTCTTTCTTATTTATAATAGATTCTTGTACATTCAACGGTTTATTTGAATCGAATGCCTTTTGATCATTTTTAATAGCTGGGTGATGAATAGATATTTTTTGGTCTTTTAGCTGATTGGTTATGAAATTGACCATTTTTAAATAAAGTTGGTTCATAGTCTTAATCGCTCCTATTTGAATAGTTTATATATAAAAAGCTAACCCCAAATTATGGTTAGCTTAATTATATGATTGAACTTGTATCGGTTTCAACCACAGAAAGCATTAAGAAGCTTTTTGGTGAATTTTGCTACTAAGAATGATGTTAAAAATGTGGGAATAAGCCCTGTTAGAATTTGTGCAGATGCTTGTGTTACGTAAGGTTCTACACTAGGATAGCTTTGAGCGATTAAAGTGGGAAATGAAGCAGAACTTTCTAGCTTAGCATTGAAGGACATGCCCATTACACCATCATTTTTAAGTAAATACTTGTCTACTAAAAATAGTGGTGAGCTTACTAAATAGAAGAATACAACTCATCACACCGATTAATCCAGAATGCAAACTATCGACAATGTTCATAGCCTGACCGATTCCTCATCCTAATAAAGGCAGGAATAATCCGATAGCTGGCGAAAAAAGTTTTACTGCCTTTTTATCGATATTTCCAATAATAATTCCTACTACTAGGGGAATAAGAGTTGATAGCAAAGGCATCTAATTAAAGCCAGAGCTATCAGCTTTTCCAAGCGAATAGACGATTAATGGTAAAGTTGGTATTCTAAAAAAGACTATAAAGTTAAAGCCAATCTTATTTTCTTCTTGGGCATAATCAGTAACTAAGGATAAGAAGATGGCTAGATTGGCTGAACATACTGCAAGAATAAGCGCTAAAAGACTAATACCTAAGAAACCTTCATCTCCAAATACCTTTAATATCAACCCCCCCAATAATGATTGATAATTAGCTTTAACAAGAGAAAGGCCCCCTTCTCGTTGAATAACTTTCATCAAACTTTTTGTATTAATCATCGTTCCCAAACAAAAAGTGATGGCAGCCAAAATAAAAGCAATTGAGTTTTTACTTAGTATAGCCTCAGTCATTCTAACAATATAGGACAAATCAGGCCAGAAAGTGTGAAAATACAGAAGAAATTAGTAAGGGAAGGAGGAAAGTTCCAGCAGGTATTTTTTATCCACTGTAACAGATGGGACTCCTTTTTAACCTACAAACTCATCAACGACTGCAGCCATTGATATTGCCGAAATTTTTAATGATTTTTCATCGATTTCAAACTTTGGATGATGATGAGGGTAACTATTTTCTGGATCTTCATTGGCACCAATATAGAAGAAACAACCAGGAACTTCTTTAAGATAATAAGAGAAATCTTCCGAAGGAGAAATAGGTCCACTATCTTCAACAGCCTTAATATCAGAGATATTTAGACTTTCAAGTGCTGATGTAACCCTCTTAGTAACTGCAGGATCATTATATAATACAGGATAGTCTGGCTTATACTCTAATTCTGTTTCTACTTGGAAACTCTCTTCTAAACCTTTGGCTAATTGTGTTACCATATCTTGAATAGTCTTAGCTGTTTCTTCCGACATTGAGCGAACATCACCTTCTAGAACTACCTTATCTCGAATAATATTAAATTGACCTTTACCATCGAATGAACCAATTGATAAAACGCCCATATCAAATGGATTTACTCGACGACTAACTACCGTTTGAGCATTCATGACGAAAGACGAAGCAGCTACAATTGCATCGTTTGCATCATGTGGAGCCGAACCATGTCCACTTTTACCCTTAATGGTTAATTTAAAATAAGCTCGGGCAGTTTGGGTATTTCCTTCATGCGTATAAACGGTTCCGAGTTTAAACTGACTCATCACATGAGCACCAAAAATGTAGTCTACATTTTCTAAGGCTCCAGCTTTAATCATTGCTTTAGCTCCTCCTGGTGGAACTTCTTCAGCTGGTTGATGAAGGATTTTAATTGTACCTTTAATTTGATCTTTTAATTCAATTAGAGACTCGGCTAAAATCAGCATATAAGCGGTATGGCCGTCATGACCACAAGCGTGCATTACCCCATTATTTTTTGATTTAAATGGCAAATCTACCTCTTCCGTAATAGGTAATGCATCAAAATCTGCCCTTAAAGCGATTGTAGGTCCCTCTTGCCCCCCTTTAATTGTAATAACATGGCCATATTGTCCTCCTAAGTCCGTTTCGATATGATCTATATCAAGGTCTTTATAGAAGTTTTTAATATATTTAGAAGTTTCTTTTTCTTGAAAGGATAACTCTGGATGTTGATGTAAATAACGGCGGATTTCAATTATGCGTTCTTCTTTATTTTCGATTTTAGAAATTAATTGCTCTAATAGTGTCATAGCAAACGCCTCCTCTACTCCATCATATCTACTTTAATTAAAAAGTAAAGACATACACATAGGGTGATATATAATTAAGACAAAAAAATTCTCATCAAATTCTTACAGCTTTTTTCTTAGAATTAGGTATAATGAAAGGACAGTTTAAAGTGAGGTGTCCTATGAATAATCAAGATTTTTATCGTAAAATGTTAGCCATTGCGATTCCGATTTCTTTGCAAAGTTTAATCGTTTCGTTTCTAAACACTTTAGATACCATGATGATCTCATCACTGGGACCGGAATCAATCGCAGGAGTCGGCTTGGCCAATCAAGTCTTCTTTTTTTTCACTATGATTTGTTTTGGTACAGCCACGGGAGCTTCAGTAATGATTGCTCAATACCATGGTCGAGGTGATCTTGCTAAATTACAAAAGGTTAATGCTTTTTCGTGCTTAATTACCTTTGTAGTAGCTTGTCTTTTCACTTTGTTGGCATGGCTAATACCAGAAAGAATATTAGGCTTAATGATTGATGATCCTGCTGTCATTGCAGAAGGGTCTAAATATTTAAGAGTAGTTGCTTGGTCGTATGCCTTAACTGGTGTCAGCTTCGTGAACAGTGTGGCTCTTCGCTCAACTGGAAACCCTCGTTCGCCATTAACAGCCGCTATAGTTGGTTTTGTTTTCAATGCTTTTTTCAATTATGCCTTTATTTTTGGTAAGTTTGGTTTCCCAGAATTAGGGGTAGTGGGAGCAGCAGTGGGTACAATCATTGCTCGATTAATGGAATTATTGGTTATCTTTTACACAGTCAGTCGCTATGATTGTCCGCTTAATGGTTCGATTAAAGAGATGTTTAATTTTAAGGGAGATTTTATTCAAAACTTTTTGCGCATCACCTTTCCTGTCATTGTTAATGAAACCTTTTGGGGACTCGGTCAAGTATTATATAGTGTGGCTTACGCCATGGTTGGTACTAAAGAAACAGCTGCCATTCAAGTTGTTTTTGCCATCCAGAACTTAGCCTTTGTTTTAATACGTGGTCTATCCAATGCTTGTACGATTATGTTAGGAAATACGATTGGGCGCGGCGTTATGGATGTTGTTTATCCTCATGCCATCCGTTTTCTTAAAATGGGCGGAGTCATTGCCTTATTTGTAGGCCTTTTCTTATCCGTCACCCCTTCAATTAGTTTACAGTTGTTTCCCAATTTAACACCAGAAGTCTATGAACTTTGTAAGACTTTACTAAATTATATGGGCTTTATCTTCATTTTAAAAGCTATTAACTCCATTCTGATTGTAGGTGTTCTAAGAGGTGGAGGCGATACGAAGTATTCCCTTTTCTTAGAAATGGGATCTGTATGGTTAGTAGGCGTTCCCTTAGCTTTTCTAGGAGCGGCTGTGCTTAACTTTTCTATTCAATGGGTTGTAATGTTAGCGGCCACGGAAGAAATTACCAAATTAGTGATTGGCCTATTTAGAGTAAAATCTAAAAAATGGATTCATCAAATCTCATAAAAATAAAGACTGCCGCTCATAAACGGCAGTCTTTTATAATTAATGAAGTTCTTCTAATATTTCTTGCATTCCAGCTCTAGGAGGTGGTGTTGAATGAAGTGAAGCAAAAACCTCGTATCGACCAGTCGATCAAGCCAGATCGGTCAAAATATCTTTTGTAATATACGAATCCTTGACTTATTTTTAAGGCGAAGTCCGGTTCGATGAACGTAGCACGTCCAATAGCCACTAAATCCGTATAATTCAAGGCTCTTTGAGCAGCGTTAGCATCCAATACGCCTCCTAATAAAACAATTTGTTGGATAGTTAAGGGCACAGTTTCATGATCTAGGAAATCTAAATCCACAGCTGACGGACCATATACTGTTAAACCTTCGCTGGCTCTTTGATGAGCTTGGTAACCGGAATGGTGGATTTGTATAAACACTTTGTTGCCTTTAGACTTTACTTTTTAGCTAGTTCTTTTAAACCAGGAAAATAGGCATCAGAAAAGCGGCTAATTGCACCCTTCTTTGGTAATCCTCCAAGGTTTCTTGGCTGGACCCCCCTTTTTAACCCCCCAAAAAGACATCATAGGGGGTTGAACAATCCGGTTAGCTAATTGTGCACCGTGTCTTAAGCGAATAGAATCTGTGAATTTCTTCATCTTTTTCCTTCTAAATTTTTATCGTAAATATAAAGTATTAAAACTAGTTTAAACTATTAATTAAAAACTTCTACCTACTGAGACTTCAATAAGTAGAAGTTTGGATTGAGTGTCATCTGGGCTTAATTACCTTTTAATGAACCCGAAACAAAAACGGCATCACAAGTAATATCAATCCCCAAGTTTTGTAATTGGTTTTTAGTATCTTGTGATAGGATGATGCTAGAATGCGCTTGAGCACCACTTAATTTAGATAAGGCTTGATAGGCTGCTTGAGCCGTTGGATTTGTCACTGCTGAAATTGCTAGAGCAATTAGTAATTCATTTAAAGTTAAAATGGGATGCTTACTTTGCAACTTGTTAGCTTTAAGATTTTGAATGGTTTGTAAAATCATGGGAGCTAAGAGGTCGATTTGGTCTGAGATACCTGCCAAGGTCTTTAGAGCATTCATAATCGCTGCCCCCGGTGCATCCATTAATTCGGTTCGTCTGCCAGTAATCATTTGTCCATCGCTTAATTGAATAGCAATGACTGCCGGAATCTCTTCCTGCGAAAAACGTTCCTTAACCGATTGAGCATAAGCTTGAGCCTTAACCACTGGAAGACGATCTTCAGCTGTTAACCCACTTTCTTCCATTAACAAGTGCATTTTCGAACGAACCTCTTCATCCACAATGCCGACTTTATAATCTTGTTCTACTTGGAAATAGCGGCGAATAATTTCTTGCTGGGCCGCTTCTTTAACAACTTCTTCATCGGTAATTCCCGATTTAATCCGATTAACTCCCATATCCGTTGGGGATTGGTAGATTAAATTGGGTGAACTCGTATTAGCTAAAATCCGACGAATAACTGGGAACATCTGCATGTCGCGATTATAATTGACCGCCATTTCGTTATAGGCATCTAAATGATAAGAATCAAGAACATTAATATCATTTAAATCAACTGTTGCGGCCTCATAAGCCACATTAATTGGATGTTTTAGTGGTAAGTTCCATACTGGGAAAGTTTCAAACTTAGCATATGAAGCCTTAATTCCCTTTTGATGTTCATGATAAAGTTGGTTCAAGCAAGTTGCTAGCTTGCCCGATCCAGCCCCTGGACCAGTTACAATAATCAAAGGTTGACTAGTTTCAATGTATGGATTTTTAGCAAAACCATTTTCCGAAAAGACAACTTCCAGATCAGTTGGATAGCCATTAATACTCTCATGTAGGTAAACTTTAACTCCTCTGTTTTCAATGTTTTTCTTGAAGACAGTGGCATTTTTTTGTCCTTTATATCTAGTTAATAGAACACTGTTTACTTGAATGTCTAACGCTTGGTATTCATCAATTAGCCGCAACACTTCTTGGTCATAAGTAATACCATAATCGCCCCGCATTTTATGATGTTCAATATCTTCGGCATAGATACAGATAATAATCTCAGCACGATCTTTAAGCTTGGTTAAGAGCGTTAATTTGACGTCCTCGTCATAACCTGGTAGTACCCGCTTAGCATGCTTATCACCGATTAATTTACCGCCAAATTCTAAATAGAGTTTATCAATATTCTCAAGTCGCTCAAAGATATATTTCGATTGTTCTTTGAGATATTTATCGTTATCGAAACCTAATTTTTGCATCCTCCCAACCCCTTTCATCACATACGAATTATTTTATCAAAACTTTTGGTGGGACTAAAGATTTTCTTTATTAAATGAGTTAATAAAGACTTTTTTTCTTTTTAACGTTCAGTTTTACATGAAAAAGTCTGCTAATTACTGAATCCATTGTATTCTTTTACTTTAATTCAAAATGGTTAAAGTCTTCTGCTGTTAAGTTCTTAACGAATGCTAGGCTCAGGTCCACAGTATTTTCGAAGTCTTTATAAGAGCAGAAGCAATAATTAGTATGCGCATAACGCGTCGGAGTACCTAAAGTAGCTACAGGAACTCCTTTGTTAGAAAGGTGAATAGACCCAGCATTGGTTGAACCACCTTCTCTTACCGCATGTTGTAAGGGAATATTTTTTTCAGTAGCTAGTTGCTGAATGCGATTGAGTAACCATTCGTTGGCAATATAAGAGTTATCCCGGTAACGTAATTGAGGTCCCATTCCTAAGCGAGCTTGTTCCAAGTATTCATCGGCAGTAAAGTCATCCGAAGGGGTTCCTTCAAAAACCAAGGCCATTTGGGGATTCACACGTTTACTAGTAATGACTGCTCCACGCATTCCCACTTCTTCTTGGGCAGCAAAGGCTGCGACAAGATTAAAAGGTAGATCTTTAAGATGATCTTTCATCTCATTCATTATAGCCACCGAAACGGCCACACCGATTCGATTATCAAATCCCTTGCCAAACATTACTTGATTGCGCTCATTAAAAGCAAATTTTGTAGCAGGCACAATCGGTTGCCCGATTGTAATTTTAAAATCTTCAATCACTTCTTGACGACTACTTGCCCCAACATCAATTTTTAAATCAAATAAGGTTATCTTTTTGGCTCTTTCTTCTGCAGTCATAAAATGAATTGGTTTAGAAGTTGAAATACCTGGGTGGTAATGACCTTGACTATCACGGACTAAATAATGTTGGGCCGAAACGTGTTCTGCTAGCCAACCACCTAGAGGCTGTAAGTGGATTAAACCGCTCTTATCAATTGCTTTAACCATAAAGGCTACTTCATCAGTGTGGGAGTCTAACATCAAGGTGGGTTTTAAAGGGTCTAGTTGATCAAGGTTATAATAAGCATTCTTAAGGTTGTCGATTTGTAGACTATAAGCTCCCTTATACTTATTAAGGACCTCTAAGACTTCATCTTCAAAGCCAGGCGCCCCTTTAGCGTTTACTAAATCACGAATTAGGTGTTGATAATTCACTTTATTCTCTCCTATTCTAATATTTTGAGTACTTCTTCAATAATCCCATCACCATATTTTTTCTTAGCTGTAATCATGGCTGTTCGTTTAACTTCGTCTAAAGCATTGAAAGCAGCAATACTACGCCCTGCTTCTTTTAATAAGTCAATATCATTGTGGTTATCACCAGCAGCTATAACTTGATCGCTAGTAATTCCTAGATAATCAGCGATCCAATGCAAGGCTCTCCCTTTACTAACATTCGCTGCTACAATATCCATCGCCCAATCTGAATAAGTAAGATAGCGATACTCTGGTTTAAGATTATTAACTAAAGCATGGAGTCGAGACAAAGCTGTTTGTGGATGGTCATCGACGATTAAGAATTTATCCACTTCCATGCTAGCCCAATCTTCTGGCTTAATTGGGCGAATGATTTGTTCAGTAAAGTTGTTTTTCAATTCATGTCGAATAAACTCAGTATCCTCTAAAGCAAACTCTTCCCCATTCACAACATAAACAACCGTTAGTCCCATGCTTAAAGCCACTTCGATTAAAGGACGTAAAGGTCCAATAGGAAAGCTAAAGGACTGAATTACTTGTCCTTCTAGCATAATATTAGCGCCATTAGAGGTCGCATAAGGAAGCTTTAAATCTAATTCATCAATAATGGGTTGCACAGCCTTAGCTGAGCGACCAGTTGCTAGTGTGAAAGCGACATTTTTTTCAGCCAAAGTGGCTCTAAATTGTTCAAAATTGGGACTCCACTTCTTATTATGATCCAAAAGTGTATCATCTAAATCGGATAAAAATAATTTAAACATAGTTTCTCCTTACTTACATAATTTGTTATCATTACCTGATTTAGTATACCCCAAATATTATATAAAATAAATTATAAGCAAAAAGCCAAGTTCACTTAATTGGAAGTGAACTTGGCGAATTCATAGTATTAATTGGCTTTAATTGCTTGCTGAAGCATATGTTCAGGCAAACGTTTGACCACACTGTTAACCATTAAAGGAAGTAATAAAGCGTCATCCATAAAGCCTAAAGGACCTAAAAAATCGGGCAGCAAATCGGTTGGTAGTAAGACATATAAAAAAGTTGCAAAAATTAGAACTCTAGCTAAGATGGGTGTTTCTCTCTTGAATAAGGATGTTATAAAGAGTGGAAACTTTTCGACTAAAGTTAATTTAATCGGTTTCTTTTTCATTTAATCACTTCTTTCGGTTGACTACGACTCTACAATTATATTCTAAATGATTGTTGTTATACTTTAATCCAACTAGAGTCTGACTTTATTTAAAAAGTTCAGCCAGTAGTTTATAAGAATGTAGACGTGCTCTTTGATCAGGTATGGGCATATAAGCCATTAATTCATCGATGCCTAAGCGATCAATTTCTTCATGTAGAATCTCTCCAACTTGTTCTGGTGTACCTTTTAGGATAAATCTTCTTTGATATTTTTCGTCTAGCATAGCTTGTTCTTCTAAACTTAAATCGATGGCTTGAGCACGTTCAGAAGACATTAACGCTAAATTATTTTTACGAATATGAGTAATTTCGGAAGGTCTTGCCCAATAATCTGCTTCTTCTTTTGAATCAGCTAAAATAATTTTATAAGAAACCATCACTTTGGGTTCTTGGAAAAATTCACTGGGTTGAAAATGATCGCGATAAGCTTTAAATACAGAAGTTTCCGTTTCTACTCCAAAGAATTTTGCAAAAGAATATCCCAATCCCATTTGACCGGCTTTGATAGCGGATTGTCCAGATGACCCTAACATCCAAGGTTGAGCAATAGTCCGGGTTTTAACTGGAATGGCTTGAGTCAGGCCGTAAAATCCTTTGGGAATAGTATCTGTCATATAATCTAATATGACTTGAGCTTTGTCATATAAATGGTCAAAATCAATCGAATTTCCTTGAGAAAGAGCCATCATACCATTGTAATCCGTTCCTGGCGCCCTTCCAATACCAAAATCAATCCGATCGGGTGCTAATAAAGTTAGAGTCTTAAAAGTTTCAGCAACTTTTAAGGGGGAATAGTTTACAATCATTGTTCCACCTGTCCCAAGGCGAATTTGTTTGGTAACTGCTGCTAAATAGGCCAATAAAATTTCTGGAGCAGAACTAGCCAGGTTAGACCTACCATGATGCTCTGAAGCCCAGTAGCGATCATACCCCATAGCTTCCAATTCTTTAACCATTTCAATGGTCTTTTCATATCTGGTTTGAGTGGACTCTCCTTCATTTAAAGGTAATAAATCATGAATTCCTAATTTCATTTTAATCTCCTTCTTAAGTATTGAGTTAATGGTTTTTATCTGACGGACTGGGTAAGAGATAATTAATGGCAAGGGCCACAAGGACTCCCATGACCGTTGAAAACAAACGAATCAGCGTATAGCTTAATTGATTATTTACAGGTATATTAAAAAAAATTACTAGCATAGTGGCACAGCCGGTTATAATTCCTTTTTGTAAGTGAATACGATTAGCGACAGAAATATATAAGATAATGGCTATTGGAGCGAGTATAATCAATATTTCATCTTGGCTAGATGTAATCGGAAAGAGGAAAATAAATAATAAAGCCACCACACCTGATAAAAGAACACCCATAATTCTTGCCTTGCCAAAGGTATAACTACTTTCCAAGTCCTGTCTGAGTGAAAAAATAGCCGCCAGACAAGAAAGGGTTGGACTGATTTTAAGGACGTAAAAGGAAAAAAGAATGCAAAGAAAGACAGCGACTGCTGTTTTAAAAGTACGCATACCGACCGGCGATTTTGAAAAATCCAATTTAACACCCTCTTTAAATAGATAGAATTATTATAGCACGGCTTCTCTAGATAATCATTATATCGCATATTTTCCCTAAAAAGGGATGAAGCTAAAAAAGTCCGCTAAGAATAGCGAACTTTTTAAGCATTATTTAAATAGATCCAAAATCCCACCCAGGATACCTTCCTCGCCATTAGTTTGTTCTTTATAATCAGGATGCAGCTTGATCACCTATAGGGTATTACCTGCGCTAGTTGGAGCCTCTCCACGCTCTTTTAAAGAAGAATTAACTCTTTCATAAGTCTGACTGACTTCTTTTTGAGGGCCCTCTTTATCTAGTTTTTTAGCCATTTTACGATCGACCATCTATTTTAATAGCAAGGGTGCTACTACAATCAAAGTTCGCTTAACAGCATTCACAGACAATTCTAAAGTGTTGGCGATACAATCAAAAATAGTTGGCTTATCTTCAAAGACATGAGCTAGAATTTTATCTCTATCTTGAGGATCAACATTTTCGCTTAATTGGTCGACGGATGGATAGTCATTAATGTCTTCATGCTTGCTTAAAGCATTATTAATGGATTCTAAGCCTTCAAGTGTTTGAGTCTTTTTATTAATTGCTGTCAAGATAATTGGTAAACCAATAGTAGCAATTTTACCCAAGACTCCTAAATTTAAGCCTGCTTTATTAGCAAGATTTTTCTTATTTGTGCCTTTGAACCTTGTAATAATCTATCTAATAGATTCAATACATCAAGTAAGCCCATCATCAACTCTTTAAAGTTTTATTATTTAAGGATAATGTAAAAATTAAGAAAGAACTACTAAAACGCTGACTGAGGCTTTAGCAACTTAACTATTTTTCTTTTAAGGACTGTAAACGGTACATATCGTAATAGATTCCTTGATGAGCAATTAGTTCATCATGTTTGCCAACTTCAATAATATTTCCTTTATTCAAAACGTAGATTTGATCAGCTTTTTTAATGGTTGATAAACGGTGGGCAATCACTATTAAAGTAGCTTGTTGTCTAATTTTATCTAAACTTGTCTGAATATACTGCTCACTTTCAGTATCCATGGAGGCCGTTGCCTCGTCAAGAATTAAGATTTTAGGTTGGCGAATCACCGAGCGCGAAATATTGATTAATTGTTTTTGACCAGCTGATAGGGAAGCTCCTCCCTCGGTTACTAAATGGTCATAACCATCAGGGAAAGCTTCAATAAAGTGATCAGCTCCGGTGAATTTTGCAGCTGCAATTACTTCTTCATCCGAATAGTCTCCATGCAAACGAATATTATCCTTGATACTACCATAGAACATAAAAGCGTCTTGTTGTACTAAGGAGACTTGGTCTTTTAGGGTCTCTATGTCATAGTCTTTGATAGAGACTCCGTCAAAATTAATTTCTCCTTGATCAAAGTTATAAAACCGCATTAAGAGATTGATGATGGTCGATTTACCAGATCCAGTGTGGCCGACCAAAGCAATCATCTGACCTTGATGGGCTTGAATATTTATATCTTTAAGCACCAGTTGCTCTTGGTCATATGAAAAGCTTAAATCTTTAGTTGAAACTTCGCCATCCAATTGTCTTTGAATTTTCTTATTAGTTTGGCTGGGGTTAATATCTGAGTTTGATAACAGCTTACGCCCTCTGGAAGCAGATACCAGGCCATCTTGATAAACAGAAAGACTATCCAACATATTACCAATTGGATTAAAGAATGACTTGGAGTAAGAGGTGAAAGCATAAATTATACCGATATCTAAGTTGTTTCCTTTTAATAGTTGATTACCAAAAATCCAAATTACTAATACTAGAACAATTTGTTCAATCAAATTAACCGCTGGCATTAAAAAGATCGCATTCATTTTGAACATATTCGTTCTTGCTTTAACATATTCTTGGTTAACTTGGTCAAACTCATCTTTCATACGCTCGGTCTGATTAAACTGCTGAATTAACCACATTCCCATAGTCGATTCGGCCAATTTAGCATTCACTCGTGCTAGAGCAGACCGCATCTTGCGGTATACGACTGTCGATATTTTTTGATAAATATAAATTAGAATAAACACTAAAGGTAGAAAGGCAATAAACATCCAAGAAATACCAGCGTGTAAACTAAACATAGCTGTTCCAACGGTTACAGCATTAATGAAGCCATCAAAAAAAGTTAAGAAAACATTCCAGAACTCTTTAATTGTTTCAGTGTCATTTGTAATGCGCGAAACAACTTCGCCGTTAGGGGTTTGGTTGAAATAGTTCATACTTAACCGGCCTAGTTTTGAATACAAACGGTTACGCATACTTGCCACAGTGTATTCGCTCGCCATAAAGAAGTAAAAATCTTTGGCATAAATCAAGATCATTCTTATAATCAAGAGGCCCAAATAAGTTAAAGCCACTTTGATGGTGATATTAAAACTTGTCACTTGACCAGCTGAAATACTGTCTAAATAACGTTTAATAATAATCGGCAAATAGGCAGCAATAGATGAGGAAGCAATCATTGCAATGACAGAAATAAGAAACCGCCACCACTGATTGGAAGCGAAAGAGAAGAGATAACGTAAGATATCGATTTGTTCAAGAATTGAAAATTTAGTTTGTCTAGTTTTCTTATTCTTCTTCACCGACTTCACCTCCTAATTTCTCTTCTAATTGTTGTTGGGTAAACATATTGGCATACCAACCATTCAAGGCAACTAGCTCTTGATGGTTTCCTCTTTCAGTTATTTTCCCTTGGTCTAGCACAATAATCTCATCGGCATGCATAACAGAAGATAGGCGATGAGTCGCAATAATCGAAATGCCATTATCTCTTTCATCTTTTAACTTACTTAAAATAGCTTGTTCAGTTCTAGCATCCACTGCTGATAGGGCATCATCCATTAATAAAATTTGAGGCTGCATAGCCAGCGTTCTTGCAATTGAAATCCTTTGTTTTTGACCACCAGAAAGTGATACCCCTCTCTCACCTACTTCCGTCTCATAGCCATCAGTAAAATCAAGAATATCTTGGTGAATATCAGCTATTTGAGTGTAATGTTCCACTTGATCTTGTGACATATCTGGCCGGCCAAAACGAACATTTTCTCTAACAGAAGTTGAAAACAAAAGGTTTGTTTGCGGAATATAGCCCACATGGTCTCTTAAGTAAGTTAAATCAATCTTAGTTAAATCTTGATCGTCGAATAAAATCTGACCTTGATCTAAATCATAGAGACGAACTAAACAGTTTAAAAGGGTCGTTTTGCCTGAACCAGTTTTGCCGACAATTCCTAATGTTTGTCCTTCGCTTAGTTCAAAAGTAACATCTTGTAAATTAATTTCTTCACTAGTAGGATAGGTAAATTGTTTGATATCAACCTTTAGGTTTTTAAATGGAAGTTTCTTAATGCCATCTTTTGGATTAGTAACACTCGCCTTTTGAGCTAGGAGTTCTGTTACCCGGTCATAGGATGCATTCCCTCTTTCCATGGTATTGACTAAACGACCCACTGCTAAAAGTGGCCATGTCATATTACCTAAATAAGAAAAATAAGCAATCAATTGACCAATCGAGATTCTCCCCTCACTGACAAAGTATGAGCCAAAGATAATTGTTAAAACATAAGTTAATCCTGTAATTAAGTTAATGATAGGAGAATAGGCTGAATTGACTAAGTGGACCTTACGATTTTGAGCAATTACATTATCAGTTGCTTTTACAAAGTCTAAGTGGTCTTCTTTTTCTTCGCCAAAGGCTTTAATGACTGTCATTCCAGCTACACTTTCTTGCACATGATCATTCATTTTAGAAAAAGCTCTTAGGGACTCTCTAAAGTATTTATTAATCCACTTACCTAAGTATCTTGAAACAAAAATAAGCAAAGGGAAAGGAACAATTGTATAGAGTGTTAACTTCCAATCAATAATAATTACCATGGAAAAAAGTGTGACGATTGTGATAGATAAGGCATCAGTTAAGGTTAAAATACCTCCCCCAGCTACAAAGCGTAACGCTCGTAGGTCATTAGTAGCGTGAGCCATCAAGTCACCGGTACGGTATTTTCCGTAAAAGGTTTGATCCATTTTTGTAAAGTGGTCATATAATTTATTACGCATAATCGACTCTAAAATAGTGGAATTAGTAAATAGATTCGATCGCCACATATAACGTAAGCCATACATCATTAGACCGACCAATAAAAGCAATAACATATACTGTAAAAGAGAGGATGAAGTTAGACTACCTTTTGCCATTTGGTCAACTACTTGACCAATTAATAAAGGAATTATTGCAGATAAAACCGCACAAGAAATCAACCCCCCTATTGCCAAGGTATAGGTCTTCCATCTTAATTTAAAAAACCATGCTAATTTGCGAAAAATTGCAAACATTATTTTTCTTCCTCTCTATATTTTTTTCAAGTAACTCTTATTGTAGTATATTTTAATCTCGATTTCATATTAAATGCATAAAACTCTCCCAAAATACCAAAAATGGGAGAGAACCAAGATTAAAAGTAAAAATTATTCATTTAAAGACTCGTTTTGTCTTAAAAGACGAAGACCGTTTAAAATAACTAAAATAGTAGAGCCTTCATGAAAAACTACACCTAAAGGTAAGTCTAAAGTACCTAGAAAGTTAAGGACAATTAATATAAAGATGACACTAATAGCAAAGATAATGTTTTGCTTAATGATTCGATTTAATTTATGACTCAACTGGTAAGAATAAAATAGTTTCAATAAATTATTTTTTACAACGATAATTTCAGATGACTCCATCGCGATAGAAGAGCCAGATCCCATGGCAATACCAATATTAGCATGGGCTAAAGCAGGAGCATCATTAATTCCATCGCCAATCATGCCCACTACCTTATCCTTTGCTTGACTTTCTTTAACATATTTTATTTTATCTTTGGGTAAGCATTCAGCCACTACATCTTCAATCCCTACCTGCTGACCTACTTTTTTAGCAACTTGATGGTTATCCCCAGTAATCAGGACAACTTCTACTCCGGCTTGCTGGAATTTCTTAACCGCTTCAATTGATTCGGAACGAATCTTATCAGCTAATGAGAGATAACCTAATACTTTTTCTTGATTAGCGATAAAGATAGTTGTATGCCCTTCTTCTATTCGATCAATATATTGTGCATAATTTGCTAAGTGTTCAAAAGTAGAAGGCTTTCCAACTTGAATTTCTCCTTTTTTCATCCCTTGTCCTGGTAATTCTTCCACCTTTTCATGGGTATCTACTTCCGACAAGTCTAGATCCTTAAAATGCTTAACAACTGCTAGTGCAATGGGATGGTTGGAACCTTGTTCCATATAAACTACTTCTTTTAAGTAGTCTTCTTCTAGCTCATAATCTACCACATCAAAGACACCTTGAGTTAGAGTACCAGTTTTATCTGAAAATAGAATATCCATGGTATTTAATGATTCCATGGCTGCTCCACCCTTGACCAAAATACCATTTTTAGCTCCATTAGAAATGGCTGATAAAGTGGCTGGAGTAGCCGTAGCAACTAACGCACAGGGACTAGCCACCGTTAGCAAGACCATGCCGCGGTAGAAAGCCTCTTGGAAGGAATAATCCACTAAAAAATATAAGGCAACAATGAATAAAGGCACAGCGATTAAAACACCCATAGCATAATGCGATTCAAAGCGATCGATAAAACTCGCTATTTTAGATGGATTGGACTGGGCCTCTTGAACCATCCGAATAATGGAAGAAAAGACTGTATCTTTACTTAGCTTACTTACCTCTAGTCTAAAAGAATTTCCTTCATTGATTGTACCAGCAAAAACTTCTTCGCCTTGATTTTTTTCTACTGGTAAAGATTCTCCGGTTAAAGCAGCTTCATTTATGATTACCGATCGATCTGAGAAACCATCGATTGGTAAGGCATCACCCTTAGCTACCAATACTTGATCACCTATTTCTAAACTATCTGTAGGCACTTCTTTCGTTTCACCATTTGGTAAAATTTTTAAGGCTACATTAGGCACATGCCCCATTAGTTCTTCGATGGCCTTAGTAGATTTATTGGTTGCATATTCTTCTAAAACTTCGGCCCCTGCAAAGATGAATAAAAGCATAGCTCCCTCAGACTCATAATTAATAATAACAGCTCCTAAAGCTGCTAAAACCATGAGGAGGTCTACATTCAATTTTTTTTCAATAAAAGTCTCACTGACAGCTTCTTTAGTGGCAAAAAAGCCTAAAAAGAAAATAGCTAAATAAAAAGCAAACCGACTCAAAAGAGGATTAAATGAAAATAAGAAACCCGCGATCATTAAGATAGTTCCTATGGCAAAAAACTGCCCTTCACGATTCCTAAAGATACTAACCACCACAAAATCTCCTTCTTTCTTTCGAAATTCTCTAACAAAAAAAGCGCACCAAAGACAGTTAATGAAAACTGTCTCACAGGTACGCTAAGGTATCTCTGCTGTCCTCGCAATGAGGACCGGGCTGCATGATTATATCACCGCTTGATCAGAAATATTTAATTGTTAAAGTTTATAAACATATTATACCGTCTATTTATTCTTTGTCAAGGTGTTTTTAAATCTTTTCGAAATGATCGACTAACATGGCTGGAACAAGCTGTTTATTAGAAACTTTTAAGCCTTGCATCTTACCATAAACTTTGACATGATCGTCTGTATTTAGCGTTTGGTCCGTCTCGTTAATGAATTTTAAAGCTACAAGATTAACGGGTTCTTCTTGGCTAGTAGATAAAGAACCTAAGGCGATAGCGCCTTCTACTCCTAAATCTTCAGTAAAGAACGATGCGATTTTTCCTTCAAGTTGCACCCATTCATCTTTTAAGCCATTATTATCAATTAGTTCTTGATAGTGAACAAAACGATAAGAAGAATGGTCGAATGATTCACTTGAGGTAAATGCGTTTTGACTATTATTTAGGGGGGGAGTTTTTCCGTCCTCTGCTTCACTTGCTTCATCAGGATTTACTCCTATTTCATCATTATAATGCTGAGCTTTTTGAGCTGCTTGACCTTCACGTAAAGGAACGTTATCTTTGAACGGATCTTCCCCTAAAGCATTGGTTGAAGAATCAATATCAGAATTAATATGAACCGGACCTAAAGGATCGTTCATAGTCTTGTCAGTAACCTGAGGTTTATTATTTGAATCTTTACTTTTACGTGATAAGAAGTAAATGGCTCCTAAAATAATAACCAATCCGAGTATCAATAATAAAGTACTTGTATCTATCATATACATTCTCCTCTGTCATTTTGTTATAACCATTATAACTCATTTACTTGTCTTTAGAAAAATGTTTTGCTTAAAGTTTATTTTGCAAGAACCATCGCTCTATTTAGCCCGTTTAGCGTTATAATAATATTAACTTATTAATAGAAAGGTGACTTATGCCGACTTATATTTACTTTGTCATAGGACTGCTTGGTCTTTGGAATATTGTTGTTTTTTCACTCTATGCTGTTGATAAATATAAAGCCAAACATCAGCTTTGGCGTATTTCAGAAAAAAGCTTATTAATAGCCACCTTTTGTTTCGGGGGCTTAGGTGGTCTACTAGCTATCTATCTTTGCCGTCATAAGAGCCGTAAAGGGATATTTTTAGCAACTGCCCGATTATCCTGCTTAATGATTGTGGCCTTTGTGGGTTATCTGACTGGTCTAAATTTTTAAAAATAATTAATTAAAAAGGATCTAAAAGCTAGATCCTTTTTCTTTTTATTTAGATTGTTTATGCTGAAAAGCTTCCCAGTCTTTTAAGAAGCCAGCAATTCCTTTGTCAGTTAATGGATGAGACCATAATTTAGGGAATAGACTGCCGGGTACCGTTGCAATATCTGCTCCTGCAACAGCTGTGGCTTCAAAATGTCCAATATGACGAATGGAAGCAGCAATAATTTCAGCGTCTAATGCATAGTTATCTAAAACTAAGCGTAAGTCAGCAATCAATTCCATACCATCTTCTCCCATATCATCGATTCGTCCAATAAATGGAGATATATATGTGGCACCTGCCTTAGCCGCTAAAAGGCCTTGAGCCACTGAGAAAATAAGTGTGACGTTAGTCTTAATTCCTTCTTTAGACAATGTATTAACAGCTTTTAAGCCTGCTTCAGTCATCGGAATTTTAACCACGATATTATCTGCCCATTGGGCAACTTGTCTAGCTTCTTTAACCATGCCTTCATAATCTAAGGCAATGACTTCAGCCGAAACAGGTCCATCAACAATTGAACAAATCTCTTTGATAACTGTTTCAAAATCTTTTCCCTCTCTAGAAATTAATGTAGGATTGGTAGTAATGCCATCCACCAAACCTAGGTCGTTGATGCGCTTAATTTCTTCAACATTTGCAGTATCTAAAAAGAATTTCATATAGGGCCTCCTAATTGTATTCGTTTACTTCTTTGAGTATAACAAGCTTAAAGAATTATTTCAATCTTGAAAACTTTATAGTCAACTGCCCAGGCCATTTAACTCAATTGATTGGTATTTGAGAGGGTATCTTGATCAAAAGCTTGTAGAAAGTCAATCATTAACTGATGACGATTTTTAGCCATTTCCTGCCCAGCTTTAGTATTCATTAAGTTTTTGAGCTTTAATAACTTATCATCAAAATGTTGGCGTACGTTTCTTACTTGACGATAAGTTTCTTTGGAGCATACAGCTTGTGCCGAAGTATGAACAGCTTTCGGATCATAAAGACTATGCCCCTTGCTACCTCCGTAGTAGAAAGTTCTAGCAATACCAATCGCACCGATTGCATCTAGGCGATCGGCATCTTGAACAATTTGGCCTTCCAATGTTAAGTGTTGTTTTTCTATTAAATTGGCAGCAAAAGAGAGGTTTTTTATAATACGTAAGACTTGCTCTATTTCTTCCAGAGACATTTGGGCTTCTTTAAGTATATGTCTTACATTTTTTTCCGTAAGGAGGTAATCAACTTTTATTTTTTCATCTAATAAATCATGGGTATAAGCAGCTGCCAAAATAACATCAACATTAATAGGCTCTTGTATATGTTTGATTATTTGCTCACAATTGGCAACCACCCGTTGGATATGTAACCAATCATGCCCACTTTTTTCTTGTCTTAAATAAGTTTTGCTAAAGTCTTTAATCTTGTCCATATCCATCGGCAGGAACCCCTAGCTCTTCTAGTTTAACAATAACCATTTGTATCACTTTTTTTGCATCAGCAGGATTATTTAAGACATCCAATTCATCAATCGATATCTTTAAAACTTGGGAAGCATGATAATGGTTATCTACCCAATCATCATAACCTTGCCATAGACGATAATAATACTCGATTAATTCAGGGTCTTGTTCAAAATCGCGACCTCTTTGATTGATTCTTTTTAAAATGCTTTCAAAAGATCCATGTAAATAAACCATCAGATCGGGTGCTTTTTTGGGTAAATCTTCTAATTCTTCCATCATATTGTCTAATAATTTCTCATAAATAATAAATTCTTCGTCCGAAATTTTACCCGCTTGATGGTTGACCTTGGCAAAATACCAATCTTCATAAATGGAACGATCTATTATATTATGTGGGTGATAAAAAGCTTTCTTGATATCACGATAACGACTGGACAAAAAGTCTAATTGTAATAAAAATGGATACCTTTTTCTTTCTTGTTCTTCTTCACTTGCGGTGTAGTATAAGGGTAAAATATGATTATCATCTACATTTTCGTAATACACCTGGCTCTTTAAGGCCTTACCTAAAAAAGTCGCTAAGCTTGTTTTGCCAGCTCCAATCATTCCTCCAATAACTATCATAGCCATGGTTTCCTCCTAAATTAAAAAATAACACAAGATGTAGTGTCGTTTTTTTAATACTAACACAAAATCTTGTGGATGACTATCTTTTTATCTGTAAAAAGATATTTGAGAAATTGACAGAGATTACTTATGATAGTCATTAAAGACTGATAATTGATTAATTTTTAGAAAGGGTTTTATTATGCTAACTAACCACTGTGCACGTCATGTATTAGAAGAAATCATTGCTCTATTTCCAGATGCTAAAGCAGAATTAAATTTCTCAAACCGCTATCAATTATTAGTAGCTGTATTATTGAGTGCTCAAACAACCGATGTAGCGGTTAATAAAGTGACGCCTGCCTTATTTGCCGCCTACCCTAGTCCTAAAGAACTTGCAAAAGCGAGCCCGCAAGAGATAATGCCTTATTTAAAAACAATCGGCTTGTATCGCAACAAGGCAAAATATCTCCACAAATGTGCCAATCAATTAATGGAACGCCATCAAGGTGAAATTCCTGGTAATCGTAAAGATCTTGAAGCCCTGGCCGGAGTTGGTCGTAAAACAACCAACGTGGTCTTGAGTGTCGGCTTTGGAATTCCTGCCTTTGCAGTGGATACGCATATCCATCGTATCTGCCTCCATCATCAGATTGTTGATCCTGGTGCGAGTGTTCGTCAAGTTGAAAATCGTGTAATGGAGGTCTTGGATAAAGACCAATGGACTCAAGCCCATCAATCTTTAATCCTATTCGGTAGGAGAATTTGTCATCCGCGCAATCCAGAGTGCCATAACTATCCTCAACTCTTTACTTGTCAAGAGGAGGAGTAGACCCTAGATTTGCACGATTTAGAACGCTAAGTTGTGGTGTCTTTTGGTCGAGGCGACCTTGCATTCTTTTAAAGATAGGATCAAGCATTTTAATCGTTGCCACTGCATAATCGCCTTTGTTTATCATGACACAATCTGAGCGAGCTCCCTCAGTAACATCTGTTACTTCAGAGCGACTCGGCACACCGGTTTTAATTAATTTATCGAAGACTTCTGTGCCCCAAACGACGGGGGCATCAGCTGCTTCAGCCATCCACATGATTGGCTGTGGAAGTTCGGCTAAGCGAATATAAACTCTTTCAACAGCTAAATCGCCACGCGCGATCATTAAAGCGAAAGGCTGCTAGCTCGCAGTTGTAAGATAATTTCAGCTAGCTTCGTAATGGCTTGGACGGTTTCTATTTTAACCATAATTGGCATATAACTCGCAGCCTTACCTAATTCAATTTGAAGTTGTTTTTGAATTTCTTTAATATCCTGAGCAGTTCTAATGCATGAGCAAGCAATTACATCGGCACATTGACAAGCAAAAGCGATACCTTGCTTGTCTTTTTAATTTAAAATATCTGTTTCAAAAATTGTTTGAGGAAAGTGAAGTCCCTTTTTCAGCTTTTTGGCGCTTGGATCTTCTCTTTACTTTTTTATCCCTAATACAGCATACTTATCATTTGCTTTACTCACTTTTGTAGTAATTACCCCATCATCAATTAAAACCGAATCTCCAATTTTTAAAGCAGAATAAATCGTCGGAATTTGACTTGCTCATATAAAAAGATCCATTCTACAATTAATCATTTGGCTAAGAGACGCCGATTGGCTTCAATCATAGTAAATATCCAATTATAAAATTGTTTTAATGATTGGACTCTGCTTGGTGATTTATCTGAGCTTGGGTGAGATTGACATTTTTTCCTTTTTGAAAGCCATCTTGATAGGCATGGTTAGATCGCGAAAAGGAAGGTTGATTAAATGTGAGTGAACCCGTTATTTCTCGGTTAAATTTTTCTTTGACAGCTTCTGGCGTTTGAATAATCAGGGCATACTTTTCATTTTCATTCATCATGGCTTGACGTTGGATATCAAACTTTTCCTTAAGTCCGTCCATAAATCCTTGATAATAGGATTTTCTCAACTGAGATAGAGGATTGCTGCTTAAATCTTCTTCACTTAATTCAGCTAGATGAATTTTAGAATAATACTTCATTGTATCCGCTGCTAAATTAAACATTTGAAAAGCAAGATCCACATCTTCTGGAAAACCCATTAAAACAATTTTGCGTTGAACCGAATGCTGATGAGGTAATCGGTTACTTTGGATATAAAACATGCAACGAAAATTATCGGCGATAATCCTAACTAAAACTTTTTCCCACCAATACAAGCGTTTATAGACTGATAAGGAGCGTAAAATGATTTCTGGACTTTTTTTATCAGAAACTTCTTGCTGAGAGATTTTATGTTTTAACATCAGTTTTTGAGCCATCAGCAAAGCAGTTTGGCTCTCTTCATCATTTCCGCCATCTTCAGCTAAAGTCAATAAATTTCGGATCTTAGCTAAAATCTTTTGATTAGTCTCAGACATCTCTACTTCCCTCCTTTTCTAACTATTTTAGACTATTTATAATTTTTTGCATCTTTAAGGGCAATGGACATTCAAAATGTAAGGGCTCATCTGTAACAGGATGTAATAAATCAATGGCCTTTGCATGTAATAGTTGCCCGTCTTTTTGATTAGCTAATTCCCCCGGTAAATTTTGAAGATTTCTGCGATAAAGTGGATCGGCTATAATTGGATGACCTATAGCTTCCATATGGATGCGAATTTGGTGAGTCCGACCAGTCTGTAACTTTAATTGCATTAATGTGGCGTATTGAAAACGTTCCAGCACTTGAAAATCAGTAATAGCTTCTTTACCCGAGGGATCCACATGCCATCTTAAGCGATTGGATGGGTCACGTTTAACAGGCATTTCAATATGTCCGGAGTCGCTTTCAACTTGCCCATTAACTAAAGCGACATAAGTCCTCCCCATGGTGTGATCCACCAATTGTTGACTTAAGTGACGATGGGCTTGATCATTTTTTGCTACTACTAATAAACCAGAGGTATCTTTATCAATTCGATGAACAATTCCTGGTCGGTAAGATTGAAAGCCTTGGGATAGCGCTTTTCCTAAATAATGATAGAGGCCATTCACTAGAGTTCCGTTAGTGTGTCCTTTAGCAGGATGGACAACCATCCCAGCTGGTTTATTAACAAGCAAAAAACTGTCATCTTCAAAGATAATCTCTAACTCCATCACTTCAGCAATCAATTCGAATTCTTCAGGGCTGGCTTCTTTTTCAGGAAAATCAATCGTAATCATCTCATCCCCTTTTAAAATGGCGTTAGCTTTTAAAAATTGATTGTTAACTTTTACTCTTTTTTCTTTAATTAATTTTTGTAATTGCGATCTACTAAAATTTGGATAATAATTAGTCAAAACTTTATCTAAACGGTCTTGATCTGCTTCATTATTGGAGAGCTTTAATGCTTCTGTCAAATTAAATCACTTCCTTCTTCGGTCCATATAACCATTATAATCAATAAAATAACGCCTAGAGTAAGCGCCACATCTGCCAAATTAAAAATTGGAAAATCAAACAGACGAATCTGTAACATATCTACTACATAGCCTCTCACTAAACGATCAATTAAGTTGCCAACTGCCCCTCCTAATAAAAGTGCATAAGCAAGTTTAGTCCAAGGGCTATGGTAGCGATTTTTCCAAATTAAATAAACTAAATAGAAAATCACTAAAAAAGTTACCCCTATTAAGAAAAAACGTTGGCCGGCAAATAAGCCCCAACCCGCTCCTGTATTATGAATATAGTTTAACTGAAAAAAATCAGGAATAATTTCTAGCGTTTGATTTAGCGTTAAATGATTTTGGGTCCATATTTTTAAAGTTTGATCCAGTATTACGATTATAGCCGTTATGATAAAAGTGGTCGTCATTTAATCCTCCTTGTCCAAATTAATTCTAATTTGTTATAATATTTGTGTTTACAATACCTATTATTATATACTAGATGTATTAAAAAGTTCAATTTAGATAAACTATAAATGAATGACAAGGAGAAACGATGAAAACAAAAAAAATATTAATCCTCCTAAGCCTATCTATTCTCATTATTGCTTGTGGAAACTCATTAGAAAGAGCTAAACGAACTGTTGGTCTCATCCAAGACAATGTTACTCTAATTATTGGAAATATTAGTGAAATTCAAAACCGTGAATTGGATCTTCAACAAGATTTTGAAGCGACCATTAATTTAAGTGAAGATTTATCCGGCTTTGGACAGAGTGATAATCCTCTTAACAAAAACATCGCAAAGCGCAAAGATTTATTAGCTGAAATGGAAGAAAGCCGTCAGCAATTACTTGAATTATGCCAAGAGCTTAAAGACATACCAGAAAACGATCAACTTCCCAAAGATCAAATAACAAAAGTTATTGAATATACGACCAATCTATGTGATAAAACAGATATCTATATTTCTAATTATCTTGAAAACATTGAAATAGAAGATCAGTCTTATCAATCTATCACTAGTGAAGAAATTGATCATGAGAGTTTCTTCGCTGTTTTTGATAATGTTAATCTTTTATATACGGAAAATAATATGAACTTAGATCAAATTCTCGAATACTTTGAACCTTTAAATACACTCTTAGTTAATTTAAAAGTCTACCTTGTTAATCTTACAGGCAAATAATTAGAAAGCGGTGATTTAAATGAATAAAAAACGCATTTTACAATTGACTTTACTTTCCTTTTTAATGCTTTTGCTAGTAGCATGTAAACCAAAAGTAGAAGATAAAAAAGAAGCCAAAAAAGTCCAACTTCCAGAAGTAGTCTTAGCCTATTCAGATGAAGAAGTAGTGGCATTCAACAACCGCATTAATCAAGGAGAAAATAATACTTATGAGGGCTTATCGCCTCACAATAATCCTATTCTTACCGCACCTGAGAAACTACCTTCTGTCCTCTTTTATGATTCAGGCATCGATATTACCTATCCTGAAGAAGGTGTTAAAGGCATTTATCTTGCTCCTTCTGTTTTTTCTGATCCTGAACGACTAAACTACCTATTAGATTATGTTGAAACCACCGCCTTAAATGCAGTGGTTATTGATTTTAAGGATGATGAGGGGGTTATTCAAACAAAATTAGAAACAGACAATCCTTTAGTTAATCAAAATTCTTATAACAATGTAGATATTAAAGAACTTTTGAAAGAATTAGAAAAACGTCAAATTTATCCAATCGCTCGCATTGTAACTTTCAAAGATCGACTAGTGGCTGAAGCCAAACCTGAATATTCCTTTAAAGATAGTGAAACAGGAGAAATTTGGCAGGATGGTAATGGTGCTAAATTTATTAATCCATTCCTTCCAGAAATTTGGGACTACAACATTACTATTGCTATCGAAGCTGCTAAATTAGGTTTTAAAGATATTCAATTTGACTATGTTCGTTTCCCTGAAGGTTTCCAAACTTTCTCAGATCAACTAGATTATAATATTGGTAACTATCAAACCTATGTAACCGATGACCCTGAAAAATTTGGACAAGAAAGGGTTTATGCCATTAATGATTTCTTAGAAGAAGCCAATGATAAATTAGCCCCATATGGCGCAGATGTTTCAGCTGATATCTTTGGATATACTGCAATTGCTGGGGACGCTCCTGATGTACGTGGAATCGGTCAAAATTTTGAACAAATTGCTGAAAGAGTCGATACGATTTCTTCTATGATCTACCCTTCTCACTGGGGTTTAGGATTTTTTGGTATACCGGCTCCTGACTTAGAACCTTATAACTTAGTTGATCAATATATGTATTCTGAAAACCTCATCCTAAAAAATATTACCAATGCGGCAAATAGTCGTCCATGGTTACAAGACTTTACTGACTGGAATCTGGCACCTGGTACCTATCAAGAATATGGACCTCTTCAAGTTCAACAACAAATTGTTGCTTTGGAAGAAAATGGAATTACTGAATTTCTTCTTTGGAATCCATCTGGTATCTTTAACGAAGGCGTAGATTACGCTCCTGAGTCTTCAGGTAATGAATACTATTACTAAACCATACAAAAAAGAAGCTGGATATTCAGCTTCTTTTATTTTATTATTTATCAACTTTTAGAGGACGTATCATGCGACCTTGCAGGTCGTATATGTAATCTTGAACTTTTTTACCGTCTCCCATAGCCTCGACTAAACGGTCGCGATAAGGCTCGGCTAATTCATCAAATAAAACTTGCTCATCTTCTAATAAATATTTCTTCCTTAAGGATTCAATTTCTCCTTGACTCCTTAATTTTACTTTCAATGAAGGAAGTTCCTCATCCATCTCCCTTTCAACAATACGATAATAATAATTATTATCCCCGTAAGTGATTTCTAAAGCTCCTGAATTGGTTCGTCTTTCCACAACATCTTTGTAATTATCTTTTTGTAATTCCCACCAAGCTTTTATCCCTCTGAGAGCTTCTGACTCTGTAGCGTAAGATCCATGTTCTTTCACAACATTATCACGACGATTCATCCAATAATTGGTATAAACTTTATGACTCATCTGATCATCCTTTCTAACTTAATTGACACTTTCATTATAACTATAAAGGTAAACGCTTTCAATGATTTTTGATTTTAAGCTCAAATATTTATTATAGAATATCAAAAGGAGGTGTCTTATGCCACTTATAAGCATCAAGGATGCTAGACCTTGTGATATTGACGATATTCAAACAATTTATAAGACTTTATTCAAAACAGTCAGCTAACTTTGGAAAGTCCTGTTCCTTCTAACCAAAAATTTGAAGAAAAAGTCACTCGCTATCAAGAAAGTCATGCCGTTCTTCTAATTCTTATGGATCAAGAGATAATTGGCTTCGCCTATGCCTACCCTTTTTCGCCTCGCAGAGCATATCAACATTCAGCAAATATTGCTATGTATTTATTAGCAGAGCATGATGAATGGACACTTAAAAATTTACTCTATCAAGAACTAGAAAGTCGATTAAAAGCCAAAGGAATCATCAACTTGCTTACATGTCTACCGATTCATCAACAAAATCAGATCGATTTTTAAAAACCTAAAGTTTTATAATCAGAGGAAATTTTCCTAAATTTGAACGCAAATTCGATCAAATTGGGGAATGGGTTTGGCTAAGTAAAGAATTATGATTTAAAAAGCTCGATAAGGACACTTAAATCCGTACCGAGCTTTTTGACTTAATATTTAGTAACTTTCTTTCCACGATAATCAAAGCGGTAATACCCTCGTTCTATTAATTGATCAGCGTATTTTTCCTCTAGATGCAAAATATAGATATTATCGTCCAATGTTGGATCGATAGTTAATTGATAATCTACAGCAGAGAAAAATTTATCTTCATCAATGAGACGTTGAATCATCACTTCAAAAGCACGTTTTACAAATCGGTCTTGAATTTCATTGTTTTTAAATTGAAAAATAGAATAAGTTTTAGCTGGTGGTAATTGAGTATAGGCTTGTTCAAAACTTTCACTGGATTCAATTTTTTCTATCGTTTCGATAGTTGTTGAGATTCTGATTTGATCAGATTCTTGAGATGAAGTAGAACTTTCTTCAACCGTTGTTTGACTAGTTTGGTCAGGCTTGGTCTTAGTGCTTGACTCAGTTATTTCTGTTGTTGAAAGTGCTAAGGAATCAGATGATTCCTTAGCAACTTGAGATTGTATTCCAAAACTTTGACCTGCTTCTTGAATAGAGTCACTTTTTAGCCGTAACAACATGGTAGCTGAGAATAGAATAATCATAATGAAAAACCAGACAATTGGGCTTTTAGGAGTTTTTACTTGTTTTTGTTTGTCTTGCAATGTTACTCTCCTCTGTTAACTAAGCTAGTATGCTCTAGCAAAATCAATAATCTCTTCTACTTTCATAGAAGAATCGCAAACTGTTTCTGTACGATTCGAATCAGCATAAACTAATCCAGGAACTGTGACAACGTTATATTTTTCACGGAACATTTGTGTTCCTTCTAGGTCATTTTGAGTTTGTGAATGTAAGAAATAAACATTTAAATCACTTGTAATCGCAGCTTCCGCTAACTTACTAACAAACAAACGGCAATATGGGCAAGTCTCACGACCTACAAAAATAAGATTCCCTTCTTTTGCTTCTATTAATTCAAAAGCTTCATGACTATCTATTTGCTTAAAGTGCTTAACTGCTTCATTAAAATCATTTATATCCATATAAAACGCCCCTTTCGATTAGGTTTATTATATCGAAAGTTTTTAAATAGTGAAACTAAAATAGATCCTCCTCATTGAAAAGATGATCTTGTATTCGCTTTTTATGCTGAAGCTGTTTAAAGTAGCGGTTAATTAATAAGGCGATTAAGCCAATTATCAATAGAGACCATGCGATATTGAGATAGAACTTTTGCTCACCAGTAGTTGGTAAAAGTTGTGATTTTTTATCATTTGATTGCGTCTTGTCTTTGATATTTTTATCTTTATCAGAGGGTTTAGCTAAATTACTGGCTTTTTTGCCTTTAGTCTTATTGGCTAGTTTGTCTTTTAAGAAGGCTAAATTATCCTGTTTATCCGTTTCATTTGCTATTTGCTTATCTTCTAGTTTAAGTAACCCTCTATCATTTAGGTTCTTTTTGACCTGATCTACTGGCTGATCATGCTTTACATCTTCTTTAGCCATATCTGTTGATTCATTATTAGGCGTTTGAGTTTGAAGTAAGTCTTTTGCCTGATATTCTAATAAATAGCCCGAATCAGCCCCTAAATTAGCTGACCAAGTCTGATTATTCTCATTATATAAAACTAATTTCATTTGATAACGGTCATGAAGTGTTTTAATTTGTTGGATGTTTTCATCACTAATTAATTGATGCTGGTTAAGATAATTTGCAAGATAATGCTTAAGATTTTCAAATAATTCACTATTAATTAGATAAAAGTAATGTAATTGGCTTTCTTTTAGATTTAATAAATTACTATAAACAGCGTGATAAACTTCAGCCTTATTATTTATATAATAATTATTCAAGGCTTGGTAAGCCATCACTTCGATATCAAATAAGCTCAATTCTTTTGCATATTGGTAAGAGGTAAAAGTAAAATCATCTAATACAATCACTTCCTTGTCAGTAAGCTTATTATTTAGTTCTTCAACAGTCATCTTTTTATTAAAAAGATCATAAATTTGTTGAAAAGTAACTTTAGCATAGGCTTTGGGGACAATCTTTTGTAAATAATTATCGATTGAGACGATTAAAGTCGCTAGATCAGAAGCGTCTAATTGCATATTTTCTTGATTGATAAGGTAAGCAGTTGTTGAATAAGGATAAAGCTGGCATTGACTAAGTTGGGCCATTGTTTCCTTACTACTTTGAATTTGATCCCCTAAAGTTTCGTTATCATAGAGTAATTGTTGATATTCTGCTTCTAATTCGGCTTGTTCACTAATATATTGATCCAAAATTTGATTCAACTCTTCAATGTAAGCTTGCCATTCTATAACTGTTTCATCTTGACTGATTAAGGCTAATTGCTCTTGAGCAGATAGGGAAACAAAATCTTGCTGCTCAATTGATAAATTTTGGTAAAGAGTTTCAATGACCTCTTCCAATGCAAGATTTGCCTCGTTCAAGGAATTGCTAGGCCCTTCTTGAATAGAAATAATTTCTTGGTTCAAAATTTGATAGCGTTCATTAATGGCTGTCATGCGCACTTGATTGGCTTCAAATTGATTTTGTAACTCTTTATCTGAGATTATTTCTTGACTATTTGAAGAAGTCAGTGGGGTCTCTCTTAAAAGTATTTGACAAGCTTCTAAAGATACCATATTTTTATCGGTTTGGCTTTTGAGATAAGTCATTTCACCTTTTTGAGCATGAACATTCGGTAAACTGAAACTTTGAGTAAAGAGCATTAAAACAACTATTATCCTTTTCATAATTCACCCAATCCTCTATTTTGTAAGTAACTAGTTGTAAATACAGAATAGAGAGCAAAAAGATGCTATCCTTTATAGAGTTAATCTAAATAAGGTACAAAATCAAGGTCTTTTTCATAGTTAGTGAATCGTTGCTCTACTTCTTCATATAAACGATCACCGTTCCACAGACCAAAGTCTTGAGCCTTTGCTAATGGAATTACTTGATAAAAAGACCATTCTGGATAGCCAACATTATAAGTTGGCATCAATCGCATAGAATCTAAAGTAACTTTTCCATCAACATCCATCTTAAAGGTATACTCTCCAATTCCACCGACTTTTTCATATGCTCTTACTTGGCCGGACAAAAAATTACCATGAGAATACCAAGCACCTTGATGATCGTTAAAACGTTTCATGGGTTGCATAATGTGAGAATGTCCTCCTAGAACAAAGTTTGCTCCTGCATCAATAGCCAATTGAGTTAATCTAATTTGAGAATCAACTGGTAAAAAAGCATCTTCGCCAAATTGATAAATAACGATAGCTACATCACATTGTCTTTTTAAATGTTGAATTTCTAATGGGATAAGTTCTTCATCAATCAGAGTCACTAAGTATCTTTCTTCTTGAGGAATTGGGTTACCATTCGTACCATAAGTATAATTTAAAAATCCTACTCGAATGCCATTTTTTTCAATGATCCGTAGACGGTTGTAATCGTCCCAAGATGAATAGGATCCGACATATTCCATTTTCTTATTTTTAAGAATTTCTAATGAAAGATGCGCCCCCTTAGCTCCGAAATCCATGGTATGGTTAGTGGCGGTTGAAACAATATTTACATCCATCGCTAATAGACTATCGACAATTTGATCTGGAACATTGAAGAAAGGATAAGAAGATACTCCCATTTGATTTCCGGCCACCAAGGTCTCCATATTGGCTGTCGTGATATCAGCATTAGCGACATATTTTGCCACTTCTTTAAACATTGGATCAAATTGATAACTCGTTGAACCAGTTTGGGCACTCCAATAAACACTATCATGTAATAAAATATCGCCAATTGATCGAATGGTTACATATTTTACTTTAGTATCTTCTTTGACTGCTTGAGTTTCTTCAGCCCTAACCTCTTCTTCTGCATAAACTCTCGTAAAAAATGGCTTAGAAATAAAGAGAATCATCCCAAAGAAGTTAATAGCGAACACATACTTCAAAATTCGATTTATTCTTTTCATCACATTACCTACTTTATCTGAAATTTTAAATATATTATAACAAACAAAACCTTCTTACTCTAGCTTCATTGAATTAAAAGAACTTATTTAAATATAAGTTAATTTAGATAATTTTTAGAACAATTTTAACTTCTAAAGATTAATAGTGCTTTTATCCTAATTAAGATATAATAGACATAAGAAGCAGAAAGGAGTTTACCATGTATAAGCAATCGACCAAGAACGCCACTTCGAAATATTTTACCTCCGTCAAGACTAACCACCAACAAATTAAACCCTTTAATCGTTTAGTAACCATTAAAAGGGATCGATCACAAGCTCTACTACGTTTTAATAAGCCAGTTATCCTAACTGAACATAAAGGATTAGCTCTATTAGTGATGACGGATACTCCAGATAAAAAAGAATCCTTTCAATTTTTTATCTTACAAAATGCGGTTCAGCTTAATGCGGGTGTATACTTTAATACACTCTCTCTAACTGCAGAATGTAAACTTTATTTGGAACCCAGCCAAAATGAAGAACCACAAATTATTACTTTAAAAGAAGCTATAAAGGTAGAAAAAGAAATAAAACGCCTTAAAATTGAAAATGTCTTCGGTCTTGATTACCAAGTCTACTCAAGCGGTGAACGGATACTCAACCATCCACAAAATTACTATGAGTTAATTATCGTCGATCAAGGACAAGCTTCGATAGAAGTAAGCTATAATAAGCAGATTCTTTTATCAAAAAATTCCGCCTGGTTAATTTTTCCAGGACAAAAAAATCAAATTGCCTTTAAAGAAGAAGGGATGACTACACTGATTTCCATTTTATTTTCTGGTCAAGGCTTAGCCGAATCGATCGCTCAAAGGCCAATTCATCTTGGTCATCGTCAAATTCAACTTGTAAGTCGCTTGGTCAATTTAGCGGCTATTTCTGAGGATAAATGTCCTTTCTATTATGATGAAATGGTCACAAGTCTCCAATTAATACTTACACAAATTCACAACGGTGAGAATAAAACAGAAACTGAAAGGTCTACCTCCATGCGAGAAAATTATGAAAATGACTTGTTCCAATCAATCATTGATTTTCTCCAAGAGAATGTCGGTCAGCTTCATCAAGTAAATGATCTGGTAGAAGTCTTCAATATTTCTCGCTCCAGCCTCCAAAGCTTATTTAATAAATATACAGGACAAACCCCTAAACAATACATTAACAGCTTACGTTTAAAACAAAGTAAGCTATTAATTCATGAATCTAAAATGACTCTTTCTGAAATCGCTAATGAATTAGGATATGGTTCCATCCAATATTTTTCAAGAGCTTTTTCGAAAGAATTTGGTATTAGTCCTTCTAACTATGCCAAATCAATAGTGAAATAGTTCATTTCTATATAAAGAAATCACTTCAATAGGCCCTTACTAGCTTAAAGGGCCTATTTGTTTTATAATAAATAACAGACATTTTTGAGGAGTGAGACGATGACATTTGACGGATTTTTTACACGAGCTTTAGTAGAAGAGTTACGATCACAATTAAAAGCAGGACGTGTACATAAAATTTACCAACCCTTTGAACAAGAATTACAAATAGTTATACGTGCTAACCGAACCAATCATCGCCTAGCCGCCTCGGTTCACCCGAATTATTTTTCTTTATACTTAACTCAAGAGAAATCAGCCAATCCACAACAGGCCCCTATGTTTTGCATGTTATTAAGAAAATACTTGGAATCTGCCTTCATTATTGATATCAAGCAATATGAGAACGATCGGATTATTGATTTCTATTTTACCGGTCGTGATGAAATAGGTGTTGACCAAGAATACCTGCTAACCTTTGAATTGATGGGGCGACACTCAAATATCCTTCTAGTCGACCAGAATAAACAAACCATTATTGATTGTATTAAGCATGTTCCAGATAGTCAAAACGCTTATCGTTCACTCACTCCAGGAGCAGAATTCAAGCGACCTCCCCGCAACAGACAACAAGTAAACTTATTTGAATTGAATGATTCTCAATTGTTTGAATTTAGTCATCAGAATGAAGCGATTCTAAGAGAAGGGAGAGCCTTCCAATGCGTACAAGGAATGGGAAAACTTCTTGCACAAGAGATTGCTTTTTGGATGTCTGATGAAGGTGGGAATCTATCTAGTTTGGCCAGTTTAGAAAGAGTTAAATCAGCCATTGAATTCCCCTCTCCTACTCTTTATCAAACGGAAAAAAATGTTTATTTCTATGCTTTTAAATTGGCAAATTTACCAGGAACAGAAGTGGCCTTCGATTCTCTTTCCGAATTAATTTATGCATATTCTCACCAAAAGGTTCATTTAGATAGGGTCAAGCAATTATCGGGTAATATTATTCATAAATTAAAGCAAGTGATTGATAAAAATCAAAAAAAATTGAAAAAACTTTCAATTGACCGACATGTTGCAGCAAGTGCTGATGACTATCGCATTAAAGGTGAACTTTTAAATGCCTTTGCCTATCAAATTAATGATAAGGAATACCAGGTGACCTTGGCTAATTTTTATAATAATGACGAGCCAATGGATATCCAATTAAATCCTCGATTAAATGCTGTTGAAAATGCTCAAGTTTACTTTAAAAAGTATCAAAAATATCGGGATGCTCTCAAATATATTAATCGTGAAGAAAGCTTAACCCGCGCTGAGATTGATTATTTAGAAGGTATTTTAGTCCAACTTAAGCAAGCTGATCTTGAAGATGTTGAATCGATTAAGCAAGAATTAATTAATGAAGGCTATGTGGGACAGAAGCCTTCTTCAAGTAAAAAGCGAGCAAAAAACCAATCTAAACCCCGTCGCTTTAAATCTAGTGATGGTGTCATGATTTATGTCGGTAGAAACAATCAACAAAATGACGACTTATCCCTCAAAAAAGCATCTAAAAACCATTGGTGGCTTCATGCAAAGGACATCCCTGGTGCCCACGTTATTATCGAAAGTGATAAACCTAGTGAAGAAACCTTTGTAGAAGCTGCTCAATTAGCGGCCTATTATTCTAAATTTTCACAATCTGCTAATGTGCCTGTTGATTACGTCCAAGTTAAACATTTAAAGAAACCTAACGGTTCTAAACCTGGCTTCGTTATTTATGAAGGCCAAAAAACACTTTATGTGACACCTCAGGCATCTGTTATTAAACGTCTTTCATTAAAAGAATAATGAATTCCAGCCCCCAACTTTAATATAAAGTTGAGGGCTGGAATTCATTTTATTTGTTAAATGCTGCTGTTAATGGAGGAACCACTTGTTTCTTACGTGAAACTACTCCTGGTAAATCAAATTGATGATCTTCAACTTTAGTATTGAAAGCTGCCTCTACAACACTAATATCCGCCCCTACCACCAAACCAATAGAATCGGATTCTAAGACATCCGTAATCACTAGCACATAGAGTTTAAGATTCATTTCTTTTCGCTTATCTTCCATTACTTTTAAAAGATTTTCTTTACGACTTAAAATCTCGTCAAAGCCGATAATGTTTGTCTGACCAATACGAATATTTTGATCGTTCATGACAAAGTTTTTAGCATCCCCATCAACAATTTCCTCATCCGATTGCTTACTAAGATCAGCTCCAGCCTTTAAAAATTCTAAACCATATGATTGAATATCAACTTGGGCTATTTCAGCCAATTTTTCAGCGATTTCCTTGTCTTTTTCGGTTGTTGTTGGAGATTTGAATAACAAGGTATCTGAAATAATAGCAGATAACATCATGCCGGCAATATCTGCTGGAATTTCATAGCCATATTCTTGAAACATCTTATAAAGAATACTGGCTGTTGACCCTAGGGGCTCCGCACGGTAATAAAGAGGCTGAGCTGTATTAAAGCCTGAAATGCGGTGGTGGTCAATGACATAATCAATTTGAACTTGATCAATATCGTCTATTGATTGTTGTGGCTCATTGTGGTCCACTAGAGCAACTTGGCTCACTTCATTAGCAGCTGTATTAATAATTCTTGGTGGTTGGATACCAAATTTTTCTAAAGCAAAAGCTGGCTCACTTGATATTTCACCCAGTGCGACTGCTTCTGCTTGGTGTCCTTCTTGCTTTAAGAAATAGGCAAAAGCGATGGCTGAAGCAATAGTATCTGTATCTGGCTTTTTATGCCCAAAAACTAAGTATTTTGTCATATTTATCCTCCTAAATTAAATTACAGTCTAAGTTTATCACTTTTTAATAAATTTTTGAATCCTTATTGACATAGGATAATTAAAGTAAGTTTTTAAAAAGATAAAAATAATAAATATTTTCAAAAATTTTTACATGATTATTTAGTTAGATTATAGGCTTTTGCTTTAATATAGATTAGCTATATTGATAATACAATTTAATATTATGTTTTTCTACTTATGGTAGAATTATAAAAGAAATAATAAAGGCATGATTGTGTGGATGCGTTTTAACTAGACCTAATGGTCTTATTTTCATTGTTTTATCCATGATCGCAGTTGCGTTATTCTTGCAAAGATACAAAGTTTTTAAATCGTTAGGACCGGTCCTGACTGTTGTTGTAATTGGAATTATTTTTTCTAATACAGGAGTCGTGCCTATCAGTCATAAAGTGTATAGTGCTATAAGTTCACTTCTAGTTCCCGTCCGTATTATTATTTGCATGCTAAGTATGGATTTAGTTGAGTTAAAAAAGTAAAAATCCGGTGATTGCTTTAAGTTCAGGCATTTTATCTCTTATGGTGATTGCAACTATCTTAGCCTTCATTTTTCCCCTTATATGGATGAAGGATAAAAGATCGCTGGGACGTTTGTTGCGACCTACACTGGTGGTACTCCTAACTTAACGACTATTGCAACAGTTTTAGATGCTAGTCATCAAACCATTGCGGCTGCTAACGCGTCAGATTACGTTATTGCTACCCCTTTAATAATCTTTATGCTCGCCGCGCCACCTATGCTTAAAGCTTCAAAAGCTTGGGAAAAGTTTTGGCCTTATCATTTAAGTGAAGAAGAACCTTCAACTAGTGACACGAAAGCATTGATGTCAGATAAAGAGTGGTCCATTAGAGAAACTGCTTAGCTATTAACCATTGGTTTTGGTATAAATATTTTGACTACAGCATTTTCAAAAGCTTACATGCCGGAGACTATTTGGAAGGCTGTTCGTTTAATCTTGTTAACGACCGTTTTATCGGTCTAGCTCAATAATAAACTATGTGCTAATTTAGATTTAGGACTCTTCTTATCCTTAATGTTTTTTCAACTATTAGTTTTGCAGTTGACTGGCAGCAATTTGTAGGTTCTACCTTAACCATGACATTTTAGTTTTTCGAATGTTAGTTGGAGGTTTGACTTTACACTTGTTGATCTGTCGTCTATTTAAGATAGAATATGGATACATGATTCTTTCAATTGTTGGTTGTATCGTCGGTGGTCCAACAGCTTCTCTAACAGCAGCAGCAGCTAATTGGAAGTCTCTTATTGATAGTGGTTTAATTTTAGGAGTTTTAGCAGGAGCTGTAGGTAACTATGTAGGTATTGCTGTCGCTTATTTTACAAAATTCTTAGTTGGCGGTTAATTGATCTAATTACTAATTAGAAAAAATTGCTAAAAAAAATTCTGTAGCCACCCATTAAATTTGAATGGTTACAGATTTTTTTATTATGATTTTAGGTAGCCGGTATATTCTGCACAGCGCAGTATACGGTTGGCATTTTCGACTCTTTCTTTAGTTGGAGGTTCTACACCTTCTAATTTGTATCGATAGCCTAATGCAGTGTATTTATAAACACCCATCATATGGTAAGGTAAAACTTCAAACTTTAAGACGTTATTTAAACTGGCTACATAATCGGATAAACGGTATAAATATTCATCAAAATCCGTTCTTGTTGGAACCAATACATGACGGATCCAGACGGCTTTATTAATATCTGATAAATAGCGTGACATTTCAAGAATATTATCATTTGGATGGCCGGTTAGTTTAATATGGCCTTGACGATCGATATGTTTTATATCAAACAAAAGCAGATCCGTATACATCATCAGTTCTTGAAATTTACTAAAAAAAGGCTCTTCATAAGTGAAAGGCTGGCCACAAGTATCTATGGTTGTATGTACTCCATTGGCCTTACATATTTTGAAATATTCGATTAAAAAATCCATCTGTAATAAGGGTTCCCCACCTGATACAGTGACTCCCCCTTCATTTCCCCAGAAAGCACGATACTGAATGGCTTCATTAAATAAGTCTTGTGGGCTGTATTCCTTGCCACCCGTCATCTTCCAAGTATCTGGGTTATGGCAAAATTCACATCGCATTCGACAACCTTGCATAAAAGATATAAAGCGAATACCCGGTCCATCAACTGAACCAAAACTTTCTGTGGAGTGAACATAGCCTTTAATTGCTTGTGCTACTTCTGACATTTCAATTCCTCCATCTAACTTTTAGAAAAAGGAACTGAAATAAAATTCAGTCCCTTTTTCTGAAGTTTTTAATTAATTGTTTAAAGTTTACATTGAAGCGTGCATTGTACGGTTAATAACGTCTAATTGTTGTTCGCGTGTTAGCTTGATAAAGTTTACAGCATAACCTGATACACGGATTGTTAATTGTGGATACTCTTCAGGATGTTCCATCGCATCTAATAAGGTGTCACGGTTAAAGACGTTGACATTTAAGTGATGTCCACCACTTGTCGAGTAACCATCTAACATATTAGCTAGGTTAGCTTTTTGAGTGGCTTCTTCTTTACCAAGCGCTTTAGGAATAATTGAGAAGGTATTGGAAATACCATCTAAAGCGTACTCATAAGGTACTTTAGCCACAGAAAGTAAAGAAGCTAAAGCACCATGGGTATCGCGACCATGCATTGGGTTAGCCCCTGGTGCAAATGGTTCTCCTGCACGACGTCCGTCCGGTGTATTACCAGTTTTCTTTCCATAAACAACGTTTGAAGTAATAGTTAAAATTGAAGTTGTTTGTAATGAATCACGGTAAGTTTTATGTTTACGAACTTTTGTCATAAAGTTCTTCAATAATTCTACAGCAATTTGATCCGCACGATCATCATTATTTCCATATTTAGGAAAATCTCCATCAATTTCGTAGTCAATCACTAAACCATTTTCATCACGAATTGTTTTAACTTTAGCATACTTAATTGCAGATAGAGAATCTACTGCAACTGAGAAGCCTGCAATACCAGTTGCCATTGTACGAAGAACTTTTGTATCGTGTAAAGCCATTTCTAATGATTCGTAAGAATACTTATCATGCATATAGTGGATGATATTTAAAGTATTTACATATAACTCAACAATCCATTCCATCATATCATCATATTTAGCCAAAACTTCATCGTAATCTAAATATTCAGATGTAATTGGCGCATATTGAGGGCCAACTTGCGCTTTAGATTTTTCATCTACCCCACCATTAATGGCATAAAGTAATGTCTTAGCAAGGTTAGCACGCGCTCCAAAGAATTGCATTTGTTTACCTACACGCATAGCAGACACACAACACGCGATCGCATAATCATCACCATATTCTGGACGCATGATCTCATCGTTTTCATACTGAATAGCAGAAGATATAATCGACATTTTAGCTGCATATTCTTTAAAGGCTTGAGGTAATGATGGTGACCAAAGAATTGTTAGGTTTGGTTCCGGAGCCGGACCTAAGTTTGTTAAGGTATGTAAGAAACGGAAAGAGTTCTTAGTAACAAGTGGGCGTCCATCTAAACCTATACCAGCGATTGATTCTGTTACCCAAGTTGGGTCACCAGAGAATAATTCATTGTATTCTGGTGTACGTGCAAATTTAACCAAACGTAATTTCATCACGAAATGATCAACTAACTCTTGTGCTTCGACTTCAGTCAATGTGCCCTTAGCTAGGTCACGTTCGATATAAATATCTAAGAAAGTAGAAGTACGTCCTAATGACATAGCCGCTCCATTTTGTTGCTTAACGGCAGCTAAATAGCCTAAGTATAACCATTGGAAAGCTTCTTTTGCATTCTCAGCTGGACGTGAAATATCAAAGCCATAAATTTCGCCTAATTCTTTTAATTCTTGTAAAGCACGGTATTGTTCAGTAACTTCTTCACGTAATTGAATCACATCGTTATCCATTGTACCATTTCCGATGTTAGCAAAATCTTTTTGCTTTTCTTCCATCAAACGCTCTACCCCGTATAAGGCTACACGACGGTAGTCACCAATAATACGACCACGGCCATATGCATCAGGAAGACCGGTAATAACACCAGAGCGGCGAGCAGCGCGCATTTCTGGGGTATAGACATCAAAAACACCTTGGTTATGAGTTTTACGATATTGTGTAAAGATATGTTCTGTTTCTGGATCTAACTCATAGCCATAAGCTTCTAAGGAATTCTTAGACATACGAATTCCACCGTAAGGTTGTAAGCTACGTTTAAAAGGAGCATCTGTTTGGAAACCAACGACTGCTTCTTTGTCTTTATCTAAATAACCTGCTTGATGAGAAGTGATAGAAGAAACCACTTTAGTATCCATATCAAGAACGCCACCTGCTTCCCGTTCTTTTTTATTAAGATCCATCACTTGGTCCCAAAGATCTTTTGTATTTTGTGTAGCATCTGCTAGGAAACTTTCATCCCCTTCATATAAAGCATAGTTTTCTTGAATAAAATCACGAACATCGATTTCTTTTTGCCATTTGCTTCCTTGAAAGCCATCCCATGCTTTATTTAATTCGGTTTTATTTGCAATTTCCATTTTAATTCTCCTTTTTTAAAATGATCCGACAATTTCTACACCCATAATATAACACAATAAAAGTTCAATGTAAACAGTTATTGTGAATTATATAATTAGTGTTAAGCTTTACATATCAGTGTTTTGTTAGAAAAAACAAAATAATAGAGTGTATTCTGTGCTCATTGTAGCAATAAGATTATAACAGTTGTTTGCTTTCTGTTTTTTGTTTTAGTACACAGAGTTTTAGTTGTTGATTTTGCAAATAAAAAACAAGCATCTGGTTCAGATACTTGTTTTTTATCTTATTCTTCATCTAACATTTTCAAGCGTGCAGGATGGATGTCTATCACCTTACCTAGTTGATCAAGCTCAACAATCTGACTGCCATTATTCTGGCGTTTACTAATATTGATATCAAAAGCCATCATCTCTAATGATTTACCGGTATCCCCTTGAATAATAATCGGTATATTCCCTTTTTGTAAGGCTAAAGCTTTTAAAATCCGATGGGGGTTTGATTTTATTTCTTTTAGAATGAGCGTTCCAACACTGGCGCGATTAGCACTAGCCAGTTCTTCACTATCCATTCGTTTAAGATTTCCTCGATTGGTTAATAAGAAGACTTGTGGTCTTGAAGCTGCTTGATCGATTAAGAGCATCGATACAAGATAATCATCCTTTTTCAGTTTCATACCTACGACCCCTTGTGCTTTTAGTCCTTGAATTGAAACTTGTTCTAAATCAAACCGTAAACCGTAGGAGCGGTGGGTCATACTGGCGATTTGATAGTTCTTGTCTGCTTTAGCTAATCGAGCTGCTACTAATTGATCGTGGTCATCTTGCAATTTAATTGCAGTCATTGTCCGAGTTTTATAGGATCGATAAGTTGAGAATTCTGATAAGAGGGTTTGTTTAATGCGACCTGCTTGTGTCATCATGACAATTCGGTCTTCACTCGGATTGTCCGAAGCTTTTTGCGCAAACACCGCAATGATGGACTCCTCTTTATCTAATTGATATTGCTGAGACCAATGTAAACCCAGATCTTTCCAACGAATGTCTGGTAATTCGTGAACAGGTAAATGAATATAATTACCTTTAGATGTGATAATCACAATCGCATCATGAGTCGAGAGTTCTTGAACAAATAATGGATAGTCTAAATCTCTAGATCCTAAATCAGTGGAATCGGAAGCCGTAAATGACCTAACCGAAGTACGTTTCAAGTATCCTTCCTTAGTCACAGACACATAGACTTGCTCTTGTGGGATTAAAAGAGTCTTTTCCAAGGTAATTTCTTCCACTTCCTCTTCTAATTGACTCATTCTCAAACTATTAAACTTTTTCTTAATTTCCTTTAATTCCTTAACCAAAACCTTGTCTAAAGTACTGGCATTAGAAAGGATATTCTCGTACATATGGATTCTTTCGTTAAGTTCAAATTTTTCTTGTTGTAGGCCTACAATATCCGTATTAGTTAAACGGTATAACTGTAAGGAAACAATTGCTTCAGCCTGTGCCATTGAAAAATTATATTGTTGGTGTAAATTATCTTTAGCATTGGCCTTGTTTTCAGATTGGCGAATAGTGGTAATTACTTCATCTAAAATAGAAATAACTCGGATTAAGCCATCAACAATATGAAGACGGTCTTGATCTTTCTTAAGAAGAAATTGAGTTCTTCGACGAATAATGTCTTTTTGATGGTCAAGGTAAGCTTGTAACATTTTTTCTAAGGAACAAAGGACTGGTCGACGATCGTGAATGGCTATCATATTGAAGTGATAATTTACTTGTAAATCGGTGTTTTTATAGAGGTAAGCAAGAATTGGTTCGACCTCTACATCTCTTTTTAGTTCAATGACTAATGAAACACCATTAATATCTGAATCATCGCGAACATCAGCAATCCCTTCTAGCTTTTTAGAAAGACGTATTTCATCTAATTTTTGAATAAGTTTGCCTTTATTAACGTCATAGGGTACTTCACTCACAACAATTTGAGACTTACCACCCTTTAATTTTTCAACTTCTAATTTAGATCGAATAACAACTTTACCTTGACCCGTTTGATAGGCTTCTTTAATGCCCGCTTTACCTTGGATAATACCACCCGTTGGAAAATCTGGTCCTGGTAAATACTTCATTAACTGGTCGACACTGATTTTATCGGGATGCTTAATCATATAAATTAAAGCGTCAATGACTTCCCCTAAGTTGTGTGGAGGAATATCGGTTGCATAACCTGCTGAAATACCGGTTGCGCCATTCACTAGTAGATTAGGAAAGCGAGCGGGTAAAACACGAGGTTCTTCAATGGTATCATCAAAGTTCAGAATCCAATCGACTGTTTGAGAATGGATATCTCTTAAGAGTTCCATGGCGATACTTGAAAGCCTAGCTTCTGTATAACGCATTGCTGCAGCTGGGTCGCCATCCATGGAACCATTATTACCGTGCATGTCGATCAAAGGTTGGCGGTTTTTCCAACTTTGAGACATACGAACCATGGCCTCATAAACCGATGAATCTCCATGTGGATGATAATTACCGATCACATTCCCCACTGTTTTGGCTGATTTGCGATAAGCTTTTTCAGCAGTATTTCCTTCGGCAAACATAGCATATAAAATACGTCTTTGAACGGGTTTTAAACCATCGCGAATATCGGGTAACGCTCTATCTTGAATAATATACTTGGAATAGCGACCAAATCGATCACCGATAACCGATGAAAAATTTAATTCTTGGACTCCTTTATTTTCTAGTTCAGTCATTATAAATCACCTCCAAATAAATCAATTTGTCCATTTTCATCCACTAAATCCTTACTTGGATTTTCATTAAGGTCAGTAGACGGCTCTTTTTTTGATAGCTTATTTTTTGTTTTCGCAGATGCTTTTGAAGCTGGGTTTTTAGCCACTAACAAGGCTTCCTTGTCTTCTTGTGCTAGAGAGTGGTTGGTTTGGGTGTTTTCTTTTAATAGAGAATCTTCTTCATCCATGGTAAATTGAACATTTTTTTCAATCCATTTACGGCGAGGATCTACTTTACTACCCATTAAAGTCGATAAACGCTTTTCGGATAACGAATCATCGTCAAGAGTTACTCTTATCAATAAGCGTGAGGAAGGATTCATAGTCGTATGCCATAATTGATCCGCATTCATCTCTCCGAGCCCCTTATAACGTTGTAAGATGTAGCCTGGTCCCACTGCTTTAATTTTTGCTTGTAGTTCTTCATCTGTCCAAGCGTATTCGATTCTTTCATTCTTACCTTTTCCCTTTGATACCTTATATAGAGGCGGCATGGCCAAATAGACCTTGCCTGCTTCAATCAATGGCTTCATATAGCGGTAGAAGAAAGTTAAAAGCAGTACTTGAATGTGAGCACCATCCGTATCCGCATCCGTCATAATGACAACTTTATCATAGTTAGCAGCTTTAATATCAAAATCAGCCCCTACCCCTGCACCAATTGTGTAGATGAGGGTATTAATTTCTTCATTTTTCATAATATCGCTTAAAGATGCTTTTTCAGTGTTGATGACCTTACCTCTTAAAGGCAATATGGCTTGAAATTTACGATCACGCCCTAATTTAGCTGAGCCACCGGCCGAATCTCCCTCCACGATATAAAGTTCATTCTTTGAAGCATCTTTTGACTGGGCCTTAGTAAGCTTACCTGAAATTAAGCGTTCTTGTTGTTTATTAGAGTTAGAAGAACGTGAAGCCTCACGCGCTTTGCGAGCAGCTTCTCGTGTTTGTCTAGCCTTTAAAGCTTTTCTTAAAATAGTTTGCGCCCAATTACCGTTTTCTGCTAAATAATAACCTAAGTGCTCTGTTACAAAAGATTCAACAATGGTACGTGCCTTTGGACTTCCTAATTTGTCCTTCGTCTGTCCTTCAAATTGTAGATATTGCTCAGGAATACGAACCGATACAATGGCTGCCAGTCCTTCCCGGATATCGGACCCTTCTAAATTTTTATCCTTTTCTTTAATCAAACTCATTTTACGACCGTAGTCATTAAATACCTTGGTAATAGCTGTCTTCATGGCCGTTTCATGCGTGCCTCCACCATTGGTACGAACATTATTAGCAAAAGAAAGAATGGTTTCTGAATAACCATCATTATACTGCATGGCAAAATCAATCTCAAAATCTTCTGATTGGCTTGAAAAAGCCACCACATTTCCCATGACTTCTTTATCTTCATTAAGATATTGAATAAAATCTTGTAAACCATCTTCATAATGAAAAGTCTCTGAAATGTCTTTTCTTTGATCATGAATTTCAATGGTAATTCCTTTTAAAAGGAAGGCTGACTCTCTCAGCCTTTCGGAAATGGTTTCATAGTTAATGGCAGAAGATCCAAATATTTTTTCATCCGGCATAAAATGAACACTTGTACCAGTGTCTGATTGATTATTGTGCTTAGTCTTTTTTAAAGAGCTGGCAGGACGTCCGCCCTCTTCAAACCGCATATGGTATTGGTATCCCTCTCGAATAACCGTCACTTCCAACCATGAAGATAAAGCATTTACGACCGAGGCTCCTACTCCATGAAGCCCTCCAGCGGATTTATATCCACCTTGGCCAAACTTTCCACCAGCATGTAATACAGTGAAAATAACTTGAACCGTAGGAACCCCTGAAGCATGCCTACCAATCGGCATGCCCCGGCCATTATCAGTAATGCGAATCGAGCCATCTGCTTCTAAAGACACAACAATTCGATTTGCAAAACCTGATAGAGCTTCATCTACAGAATTATCAACAATTTCATAAATAAGATGGTGAAGGCCCTTTTGATCAGTCGATCCGATATACATACCCGGTCTTTTTCTTACGGCTTCTAGACCTTCTAATATCTGAATGGCATCATCATTATAATTGCTTAAATTCACTTTAGAATTTTTGTTTGCCATTTTCTCACCCTTTTAATGTTATTTAATAAGAAATAGTCATGCGTTTTTTGAATAATCTTTTAACGATAGTATCTATTCAGTATAAAGGCTCTATTTCCCAACTCTATTATCATAGCAGAATAAATCCCGCTTTGACACTTTTGATTTACTTAAAGTTGTTTTGATGCCTAAAAGTCAAAAATATTGCATTTTTATAATTAAGAAATTCGCTTGGTGAAAATTATTCAATCATGTTAGAATGAAGAGAGTAAACTAGGAGGTTAATAAATGTTAGCTATCTTAATGATTATTGTCGGATACTTGGCGGGATCGATTCCCTCAGGTGTCTGGTATTCAAAATATATCCACAATATCGATGTTCGGACCCTCGGTTCAGGCAATTCTGGTGGTACGAATATCGGCAGAAATTTTGGACCGATTGCAGCCATTGTGGTTATTATTGTGGATATTTTAAAGGGCTATCTTCCAGTTTTAATGGCCCAACAGCTCTTAGGCTCGGATAGTGATTTAGCTATTATGCTAACGGCTATTGCTGCTGTTCTGGGACATGCCTATCCAATTTTCAGTCAATTCCGTGGCGGAAAAATCGTTGCGACATCGGTAGGTGTACTATTGGCATTTAACTTTTATATTGCTTTAGCCATGGTCGCTCTCTTTATAACCATTCTCTTATTGACATCAATTGTGAGTATTGCTGCCATGACCTCTTTTTTGCTGGTCGCTATTTGGATTATTCTACGAGAACCTTTAGTATATTCTTGGGGCTTTGCCTTTATGGCTGTTTTGATGGTCTATCGTCATCGAGAGAATATTCAAAGACTGCTTAAAGGAGAAGAAAGTCGAGTGACCTTCGGTTTAAATCCTAGAAAAAAATAAATTAAAATAGCTAAGGCATTTTCCTTAGCTATTTTTATCTTTTTAATTTTATTCACCCTTGAAAAATTCCATCGTCAAATCATGAGTACTGATGGATTGGGGGGCTAAACTATGAATTCCCCGTTTATGCTTAAATAGCTCAGGCTCATTGGCAATATCCGGTAAGCCAGACCATGCTTCTACGGCTAAGAAAGGAGCTCGCTTAGGATAAGGAGACCATAAAGCAACATAGTCAAAGCCAATAGAACGAAATTTAATTTCAACATCATTGATAGCATCCATTAAGATAAGTTCAGCTTTTTCACTCACTTGATAGATTAAGGCATCATTTCTAAATTGTTTGTGACGCAGCTTTTGATTAATCACTTCTGTATACTTAGCTCTTTCTAAGTTGACTAGGCCATCATTATTAGTTTGTAAGAGATAATAATACCCTTCTGGATTTAATTGGTAACTTACTTGATTGAATTCCGGATAATTTCTTCCTACTGTATGTGGGAGATTAAAGGCCGGATGATAACCCACTGAATAATATAAAGGTTTTTCAAGTGAAGGATTATAAACTTCAAAAGTAATTGTTAACTTATGATCATATAAAACATAATTAACCTGAAGCGAAAATTCAAAGGGATAGGATTCTAGCGTGTTTTTATTGTTTTTTAAGTAAAAGCTTGCAGAAGATTCGGTTTGACTTTGAACAGTAAAGGTATAATCTCTAGCAAACCCATGGCGACTCATTTGGTAGAATTTTCCACCATAAAGATACTGATCATCCTGTAGGCGCCCAACGATGGGAAAAAGGATGGGGGCACTGCGAGACCAATAGAAAGGGTCTGCTTGCCAGAGAAATTCATAGTCTGTCTTTAGATCAGTAATTGACTGGACTTCTGCCCCATTCTCAGTTATCTCCACTTTTAAAAAACTATTTTGAATGGTTACCATAGGCTTCACCCATTTCTTTATAAGATATAGTGGCTAAGATCTTGATTCTCAACCTTATCTGCTAATTTATCATCGACGTATTTTTCAGTAATTTCAATTACCATTGGTGTGTCTGCTGCTTCAAATAATAAATCTTCTAAAACTGTCTCAATAATCGTATGTAGGCGTCTTGCTCCAATATTATCTGTATTGCGGTTTAAGGTTTCCGCATAGTAGGCCATTTTCTGAACTGCTTCATCGCTAAAGTTAACGGTCACCTCTTCAGTAGCTAAAAGGGCCTGATATTGGATAAGTAAGGCATTTTTAGGTTCGGTTAGAATTTTAACAAAATCGTCAGCGGTTAAGTCCTGAAGATTGACTCGAATGGGAAAGCGTCCTTGTAACTCTGGAATTAAATCAGAAGGTTTAGCAACATGGAAAGCACCTGATCCCACAAAGAGAATATGATCAGACTTTATAATACCGTATTTGGTTTGAATTTGACTACCTTCAACGATTGGTAAAATATCACGCTGAACACCCTGTCTTGAAACTTCTCCCGATTGATTACTTGAAGAGGCAATTTTATCTAACTCATCAATAAAAATAATACCGTTTTTCTCAGCTAGTTTTAAGCCTTTTTGATGAATATCCTCTTCGTTTACCAATTTGTCTGCTTCGTCTACTGTTAATAACTTAAGCGCTTCTTTGACAGTCACTGTACGCTGAATCATTTTCTTAGGTCTTAAAGCGTTGAGGGATTCTTGCATATCCATCATTTGCTCCATAGCAGGATTAAGTGAGTTTAACTGTAGTTTCTTTTCTTCCATTTCAATAGTCACTTCTTGTTTATCCAACACACCCTCACGAATTTGCTGGCGAATATGACGACGGTTGGAAGCCACTTCTTCCGTCACTTCTTCTTTTTCTGCTTCTACTTCACCACGCATTTGGCGCATAAAAGCTTCCATATCTGGCAAGACGAAGCCACCGGCATTGTTAGGATCTTTTTTTACTTCCTTCTTTTTCTTCTTACCAGGGACTAGTGCTTTAGCAATTCGATCAATTGCTTTTTCACGTGCTTCATCTTCAACCTCTTGGCGCATTTCATCACGAACGATACGAATTGCTTGCTCTACCAAGTCTCTGACCATTGATTCTACATCACGACCAACATAACCAACTTCGGTATACTTAGTGGCCTCCACCTTTAAAAAAGGGGCCTTAATAATCTTGGCTAGACGTCTAGCAATTTCTGTTTTTCCAACTCCGGTTGGACCAATCATTAATAAATTTTTAGGTTTTACTTCATCTTGCATTTCAGCTTCAAGGCGTAACCGTCTTTGTCTATTTCGAATAGCAACGGCTATTGAACGTTTGGCTTCTGCTTGACCAATGATATATTTATCTAATTCTGCAACTAATTGTCTGGGACTTAATTCCATTCTTACATTCTCCTTTAAATCTAGGATTCAAAACTTTCGACCATGATTTGTTTATTAGTATAAACATCAATTTCAGCAGCAATTTCTAGGGCTTGAGAAACGATCTCTTTTGCACTTAATTGCTCACTTGTTCTAAGCATGGCTCTAGCTGCTGCCAAGGCATAATTGCCCCCCGAACCGATGGTTAAAATACCGTCATCCGGTTCGATAACTTCTCCCGTGCCGGATACTAATAAGAGACTTTCTTTATTCATAACGATTAAAAGGGCTTCTAACTTTTGTAAAGAGCGATCTGTCCGCCATTGTTTGGCTACTTCTACAGCTGCTCGAGTTAATTGGCCTTGATGGGCTTGTAACTTCGTTTCAAACATTTCTGACAAGGTAATAGCATCAGCAACTCCTCCGGCAAATCCAATAACCACTTGATCGTTAAAAATTCTACGAAGCTTGCGGGCACCACCTTTCATAATGACCGTTTCTCCCATTGTGACTTGACCATCTCCCGCCATTGCTAATTTATTATCTTTTTTAACTGCACATATTGTTGTCATTTATTCTTCCTCCTGCTTCTTTCTACGAGCTCTCGGATGAGCTTTTAAGTATTCTGATCGCATTTTATCGCCGGTTATATGGGTATATATTTGTGTAGAAGATAAATTCTCATGGCCTAGGAGTTCTTGAACGGAACGTAAATCTGCCCCACGATTTAATAGATGGGTCGCATAAGAATGTCTCAATTTATGGGGATTAATCTTTAAATTAAGCTGACTTTCTTCTACTATTTTTTGCAAAATATGGCGCACTTGATCAGGGTTAATTGCTTTCCCTTTTTCCGATAAGAATAATATATCATTATTTCTTTGATTCTGCATGGACCATTTACTTAATAACTCTTTACGCTCCGTTTCAATATAATCTTTTAAAGCTCGCATAGCTGGATCTCCAAAAGGGACAATTCGTTCCTTATTCCCCTTGCCGAACACACGTAGAATTTGCAAGGAAAAATCAAGTTGGTCTAGTCTTATCTGACAGCATTCTGAAACGCGGATACCCGTTGCATACATCAATTCAAGGATAGCGAGATTTCGCTTGGGATAATCTAAAAGACTAGTTTTAGCTACTTTAATGAGACTTTCAATTTCATTTTCATAGAAAAAAGAGGGTAAATGAGTCTCTTTTGCTTTATAAGTAATTAACTCCATTGGATCTTGGTCAATCCAATGCCGACGCAAACAATAATTAAAAAAAGAACGTAAAGAGGATAATTTTCTGGCAATCGTTTTGGGATTAAGCGAGCGTTCGTTTAGATAGGCTAAATAAAGCCTTAAATCTTGATAGGAAATTTGCTCTAAGCTAACTTCTCCTGAACTTTTAATAAAAAGCCAGAATTGGTTCAGATCTCTTTGGTAGGCGATGACTGTATGTTGAGAATAACGACGTTCGTTCAATAAATAATTCAAAAAATTAATAATCTTATCCTGCATCATTTATCACCTCAATTTCCTCTTTTTTTATTATACCTTTTCTTTGAATTCATAGCCAATTAAGCGCCATATTCAAAATGCAGGCTAAAAGTAAATTTTATAGTTCAGTTAATATTGCTAAATAGATAAAAAACCGAACACTCACAAAACTGTGAAGCATTCGGTTTTAGCTAAATTGATTGAATTAAAGAAGTTTTTTTAAAATTCGCTTAGCTTTCTATGGCTTCAGTATAATCACAAGAAGAACATTGAACTTGCTTGCCTTTACGAGATTTCTTTTCGATAAGATACTCATTACATTTTGGACAATTACGACCGATTGGTTTGTCCCAAGAAACGAATTCACATTCTGGATATCTTGAACACCCATAAAATATCCGGTTCTTCTTCGATTTTCTTTCGATAATTTCGCCCTCTTTGCATGTAGGACATTTTACACCAATTTCTTTGACGATGGCTTCAGTATGACGGCATTCTGGAAAATTGGAGCAGGCATAAAACTTACCATAGCGACCAATTTTGATGACCATTGGATTGCCACACTCTGGGCAGTCAAAACCAGCTGGTTCATTTTTTATCTCAATTTTTTCCATCTCTTCTTCTGCCTTGTCTAAATCTTTAGCGAAAATCTGATAAAAGTCATTCAGAACTTTCTGCCATTCTACTTTATTTTCCTCGATTTGGTCAAGTTTATTTTCCATCCCAGCTGTAAATTCAGAATCAACAATATCTGGAAAGTAAATTTCCATCATGTCATTGACAATTTCTCCTAGTTCTGTCGGCGTAAAACGTTTAGCTTCCATTTTAACATAGTAGCGTTTACGCAAAGTTTCTAAGGTTGGTGCGTAAGTGGAAGGTCGCCCAATCCCCAACTCTTCAAGCATTTTAACTAGGCTGGCTTCATTATAGCGTGCTGGTGGTTGAGTAAAATGCTGACTTGGATCAATCTTTTCAGCTGTAACTGCATCTCCTTCTTTCAAAGCTGGCAGATAGTTATCTTTATCTGATTTACTTGGATAAACTTTCAAGAAGCCTTCAAATTTAATGCGTGAACCATTCGCACGAAAGAGAACATCATTTTGAATGATATCTGCTTTAATTGTATCATAGACGGCATTTGACATTTGTGAAGCCACAAAGCGTGCCCATATTAAAGCATAGAGACGGAATTGGTCCTTAGTTAATGAATCTTTAATCGATTCGGGTGTTAAACTGACATTTGAGGGACGTATAGCTTCATGAGCATCCTGAGCCCCTGCTTTATTATTGACCTTATGTCCTGCTCCCAAATACTGCTCACCATAGGTATCTTTAATAAAATCTCCTGCCATCTTTTTGGCTGTTGGTGAAATTCGAGTCGAATCGGTACGCATATAAGTAATCAAGCCGATGGTATTACGACGAATAGATATGCCTTCATAAAGCTGCTGAGCAATCATCATGGTTTTGCCGGTACGGAAATTCAAACGATTGGCAGCATCTTGCTGCAAGGTAGAGGTAGTAAACGGTGCATTGGGCTTACGAAAACGTTCTTTTTCAGTAATTGATTGAATATTAAATTCACCTTTAAGGTCAAGACGTTTCATAACTTGATCAACTTGCTCTTTATTCTTGAGCTCAGTTTTTTTACCGTCTAGTCCATAGAATTCTGCTTCAAATTTCGACCGTCCTTTTTTAAAGTTCGCTGGAATTTTCCAATATTCTTCTGGTTTAAATTGGCGGATTTTCTTTTCACGGTCAATAATTAGTTTTAAAGTGGTCGATTGAACACGCCCTGCTGATAAACCACCTTTAATCTTCTTCCATAATAAAGGTGAGATAGAATAACCCACTATTCGGTCTAAAATTCTTCTTGCTTGTTGAGAATCCACTAAGTCTTGATCGATTTGTCGTGGTTGCTTAAATGCTTCTTTAACCGATTCTTTAGTAATCTCATTAAATACTACACGGTTAGCCGCTTGCGGATCTAATTTTAATAGATAGGAAAGATGCCAAGCAATTGCTTCTCCTTCACGGTCCGGGTCACTTGCTAAATAGACTTTTTCAGCCTTATTGGCTAATTTTCTAAGCTCCTTAATGGTATCGCCTCTGCCCCTAATTGAAATATAATGCGGTTCAAAATTATTTTCTAAGTCAATGCCCATTCGTGATTTCGGTAGATCTCTGAGATGACCTTTTGAAGCAACGACTTTATAATTTTTGCCTAAATATTTATCAATGGTTTTGGCTTTGGTTGGTGATTCGACTATGACGAGATATTTATAGGCCAAGTAACAATCACTCCCTTTCTTATTCCTTTGCTCACATGCAAAATCGTAACAATCTTATGCTAAACTTTCAATTATGTCAATGAATACTCTTTATTTTATCTTTTGCCGTTGATAATCTAGAGCTATCTCTTCTATTAATTGGTCCAAATCGACAATCGGTCTTGCCCCTGCTTGTATTAAGTGATTGCATCCATAAGATTGCGGGTCATCGATGGGTCCAGGTAAAGCATAAATTTGACTATTATATTCCAAGGCATAATTAGCAGTAATTAATGAGCCCGATTTCTTGGCTGCTTGAATGACAATCACTACGGGGCATAGTCCAGCCACCAAACGATTTCTTGCAATAAATTGATACTTTCGAATAGCTTGATGGGGTAGGTACTCACTTAATAACAAATGACTGCTTGCTATTTGTTCTTGGAGCTGATGATGTTCTTTGGGATAATAATGCTCAAAGCCATTGGCAACAATAGCGATGGTTCTCCCTTCTTTTTCACTCATACAAGCCTTATGCGAAATAAAATCCGCTCCTTTAGCCAAACCTGAAACAATCACAAAGCTCGCTTTAGTTAGTGCCTTGCTAATTTTTTGTGCGCTTTTTTTTCCATAAGCCGATAGTTTTCTAGATCCAACAATCGCAACTAAAGGTCGATTTAAAAGGTTAAGATCTCCTCTATAAAAAAACAAAATAGGTGGTTGGGGAAGCTGAAGCCAGCGATAGGGATAGGATTTTTCACCAAAGAGAATCGCTTGCTTTTCTAAATTAGTTAGAATCTCTTGACAACTTTCCCAATCCTTGAAGAGTGCCTCTTCCTTAAATGACCACATGTTATTAATAAGTAAATAATGAACACTTGCTTGACGAGAGAGATTTTGTCTAACTTTAAAATAATGCCACAAATGACGGTATTTAACGCCTTTCATCTGTAAATAGATTAACTCTCTTTTTATCATGGCCTACACTCCTTAAGCTTTTACCCTTAAGATACAAAGTAATTAGGCCATAAGTGCTCTGCGATCCTCATTAAAAGCTTTAAGACATACAAAAGAGCAAATATTTTTCAATACTTGCTCTTTAAAATTTTGGCCAACTTACGAACCATAGAATTTATTAATTTTTTGAACAGGACTAAAGGATTGTCTATGAATAGCCGTGTAGCCGTATTGTTCTAACGCAACCAGATGTTTCTTAGTTGGATAGCCCATGTGCTGGTCAAAACCATATTCTGGATACCATCTTGCATAATCCACCATCAGCTGGTCACGATGGACCTTGGCAATAATAGAAGCAGCAGCTATGGAAAGTGAGCGTTGATCACCTTTCACCACTGCTTTTTGTTGAATCTGTAAATCTAATTTCATGGCGTCTACGACAACAAAATCCACTGCTTTGTTGAGCTTTAGAACAGCTTCTTTCATGGCCATACGACTGGCCTCATAAATATTAATGCGATCAATCGCTTGAGGAGATACGCTTGTGATGGCATAAGCTTTAGCTTGTTGTTTTATCATTTCAGCTAAGTCTGAACGCTTTTGATGCGTTAAGGTTTTCGAATCATTGACGTCCACCCAATCACTGGTATCTTGAGGTAAAATAACTGCCGCTGCTACTACTGGACCAGCTATCGGACCTCTCCCCACTTCATCAACTCCTGCAAGCACAAAAGACTGGTTAGCATCCAATAATTGGCGATCAAAGTCTAGGCGTTTTTGATAAGCTTGATAACGTTGGTTATAAGCAATTAACACTCGTTTATGACGTCTTACTAGCTCTTGAACTCCTTTTCTAGGATCTTCTTTTAATTGATTGAGGTAAACATCTTCAAGGTCTTCAATTGTTTTTAGCTGCGCTTTGATTTCTTTAATGGTTTGTTTCAATGTTAACCCTCTCAATCGGACGATCGAGTGTAATCGAACCCAATTTATGTTGACGAAAATCAAATATTAATCGCTCAGCTGCTTGGGTATAGTCTTGATCCAGTTTTAATGTCTGTGTCAAACTAGTTAAAATTTCAGCCGCAGCCATCTCTTGATGATAGTCTTCTAAATGATAAAATTCTTTTAATAAACCAGGGTAAAATTGTTCTAAATGACCGATCAACACTAAAGATAGCTCCTGCATTTCGACTAATTGGTCTTTAATGGCTCCGGTTAAGGCTAAGTGATAACCCGTCAAGGGATCTTCAAACTTAGGCCATAAGATACCAGGCGTATCTAGTAATTCAAACTCTTTCCCAATTTTTAGCCACCGCTGCGCTTTAGTAACCCCTGGTTTATTGCCAGTTTGTGCTTGATTTTTTCCGACAAAGCGGTTAATGAGCGTTGACTTGCCGACATTGGGGATGCCTAAAATCATCAGACGAATCGCTCTAGGTTTTACCCCTTTAGCTTTTTGTTTGGCAAAAAAATCTACCATTAAGTCTTTGCAGGCCTTCTTAAGTTCATTCAAACCCAATTGATGCTGAGCATCAATTGCTAAAGCAATTTGACCTTGTTCTTGATAGTGTTGAATCCAATGTTTAGTTAAATTGGGGTCAGCTAAATCTGCTTTATTTAAAGCCAGAATTGAAGGTTTCTGATTAATAATTTCTGTAATCACAGGATTACGGCTGGATTCAGGTATGCGAGCATCTGCCAATTCAATTACTAAATCCACTAAATTAAGTTTTTCCTTTGCTTCCCTTTTAGCCTTTGCCATATGGCCTGGAAACCACTGAATCTGATTCAATTTATCCCTCCTTTTTAATAGACTCTTTATTCTATAGCTTGCAGTTTACCTACTTTTCCTATTCGATCAAGAGGATAATAAATAAAGTTAGCTTCTCCTTCAATTTCATCAATATCGACATAACCAAATTGGCGACTGTCTCCTGAACCAGGTCGGTTATCACCCATCACAAAAACTTTACCTTCTGGAATAAGCGAATCACCTGTTATTTCCCACAGAGTGAAGTCTTCAGTATAATTTGTCTCCATATTAGATTTGGCCGGCTCCAAATAAGGTTCTTCAATCAACTGATCATTGATGAATAACTGATCTTCTCTTACTACAATCGAATCTCCTGGAAGGCCAATTAAACGCTTCACATAGGTTCTGCCAGAACCCATAGGATCAGGAAAGACAATAATGTCAAAACGGTCTAAATCAAATTGTTTCCACATTATCAAATGGTCTGCTTGATAAAGAGTGGGATTCATTGATTTACCTTCAACTTGAAAGGGCTGTGCAAGATAGTTACGTACAGCTAAAAAGAGAAACAAAGCAGCAAGAATCACAAAAATGATATTTACGAACTCTATTAGAATTGTTTTAAAAAATTTCCCCATCTTATTCTCCTAATAAGACCTCGATAGCTGCTTGATATTGTGGGTCTTCTGCTTCTAAATAAGCTCGCGTTTCTTCAACCAATTTGTCACTGGTTGCTGAGTCAATAACACCGTTTACTTCTAGCTTAAAGTCCTTTTGAAAGTTCCTTACAGCTTCTTCCATTTCAGGACTAAAATAAGCCGTTTTTTCCTCTTGATAACCCAATGCTTGTAACATTAAACTAGCTGATTGAACGTATTCGGAAGCATCGCCTATTTTTAAATCTTCTTCTTGATTTAACACAATCGTATTAGCGACTTCTGGTGCTTCTACCACTTGATCAGGTTCGATTCCTTTCTCATGAATCCACCCCCCACTAGGTGTAAGCCATTTTGCTACGGTTAATTTTAATTCCCCATATGAGGATTCTGAAATCATTCTTTGAACCGTCCCTTTTCCGAAAGAAGTCACCCCGATCACAGGGGCATCCGTATTTTCTTTAATGGCAGCAGCTAATATTTCACTAGCTGAAGCCGAGCCTTCATCGATTAATAATACATAAGGCTCTGTAATTTGAAAATCACCATAGCGCTCGTCAGAAGCCACATACTCAAACGGCTCACTCAGACGATCATCTGTTTGCATAATGACTTGATCATCATCTAAGAACATATTACTAACTTGTAAAGCTGTTTCCAACATTCCTCCAGGATTATAGCGGAAATCAAAAATAAAGCGATCGACACCTTTTGACCGTAAGTCTTTAACGGCCGATACCATTTCCTCATAAGTTGATGAAGCAAATTGGCTCACTTTAACGACTCCCACTTGGTCATATTTATCATCTTGTTCATAGTCGACCGTAGTAAGAGGAATTTCTTCTCGAATCATAGTTACTTCAAAGGTTGATTGACCTCTCTTGATCTTTAAAGTAATCTCAGACCCCAAGGGTCCACGAATCTTTTGCACGATTTCACTGGTGTCTAATCCCTGAAGATCCACATCATCGGCTTTTAGAATAATATCATTGGCTTTGATACCTGCTTTTGCAGCGGGAGTTCCGTCAATCGGAGCTATAACCGTAGGCAAACTATCTTTTAACATAAATTGAACCCCTATACCGGTGAAGGATCCTTCCAGAGAATCATCAAAAGGCGTTATTTCAGTAGGGTTTAAAAATTCAGAATAGGGATCATCCACCGCATCCACCATGCCTTTTAGAGCTCCTTCTAAAAGCTTTTCTTTATCTAATTCCTCAATATAATTGATTTGTAAAGAATTATAAACTTCTTGGATAATCGCTAAATCTTCTTTGGTTAATTGATCTTCTTTTTCAACTGAAGGACTGCCAAATAGCTTTCCCATAGCTGAAATCGGTAGCGCTTTATAATTCATAACCAAAGCAAAAAGCGAAAAGATTAAAAAAAGGCAAAGCCATTTATCTTGAGTCCACTGAAGAAGGTTGTTTTTTTGCTTCTTGATAAATTTGCATTTAAAAATCATTTCATCTCCCTTCTTTCTATTGTTTAATCCAATTTTAAAGCTGTTTCTAAAGCTATTTCCATCATGTCTGTAAAGGTTTGTTCACGCTCTTGAGCGGTTGTCTCTTCACCAGTTAATAGATGGTCAGAAATCGTACAAATAGCTAAAGCTCTGCGCTGATATTTTGCTGCCACGGCATAAAGTCCGGCTGCTTCCATTTCAACTGCTAGAACACCATATTGAGCTAATTTTTCTTTATCTAACTCATCATTATAAAAACGATCGCTAGAAAGTACATTCCCTACATGAACCCGGTCTCCTACTTTTGTTTGTGCCAAATGATAAGCGTGATCAAGACTTTGAAAATCAGCAAGTGCAGCATAGGAAACTTGTCCTTTAAAAATATTACTTAAAGCTGAAGAATCGGTTGTAGCTCCTTGGGCTAAGACTATGTCTCTAACTTTAACATTTTCTTGCATACCACCGGCAGATCCTACCCGAATAATTGTTTGCACATCATAGTCACGGTAAAGTTCCTCTGCATAGATCATAGCTGATGGCATCCCCATTCCAGATCCTTGAACCGATACTTTTATACCGTGGTAATCTCCTGTGTAGCCAAACATATTGCGCACTTCGTTATATTGAATAACATTTTCTAAAAATTGGTCAGCAATATATTTTGCTCTTAAGGGATCACCGGGAAACAGAACTATCGGGGCTATTTGCCCATAGTGGGCTTGAATATGTGTACTCATTAAATCTCTCCTTTAAATTGCATATTGATATTGGTGCCAGGCATCATCAAAAATACTTAATAGTCTTGAATAGTGACTATTTTTTTCTAAATAATCAGATATTTCTTGAAAATCATGACTTTGCTTGGGAAAAGCAATGTCGTTACTGACTGCATTAGCTAAGCGACTCATGGGATCATTGGCCGCTTCATCAGCATATCGCATTATAAATTCATAAAAACTAGGTCCCATCCTAGACCTCCTATTCTTTAAAGATCATTCTTTGATAAAGTTAAATACTCTGGGTTTCGTGGAATTATTTTTATTATAGCATTTGTAATCCTAATAAATAAATCAATTATTCCATAAACCGACTTTTCTTTCATCTAAACCCTAACTTAAGTATAATTGAATTAGTATAAAAGAAGGAGCCGATTAAATGTTTAATTCATCTTCGTCCAATCCGACAATGACACCATCTAGAAGTAGTCATTCATTCAAACAAGTCGAAACTTGGAATGCTATCACTCATGGAATCGCTGCTGCTTTATCTTTGCTTGGGACTTATATACTCATTAAAAAAGGATTAGCTCAAAGATCCAGCATCGATATGATTGCCTATATCGTTTATGGCTTTTCTTTGGTGGCCCTTTTTACTAATTCAACCCTCTACCATTCTTTTTCCCACAGTAAATATCGACGTGTTTTACAAAAACTGGACCATTCAGCGATCTATTTATTAATTGCCGGAACTTATACTCCCTATCTCATGATAGCTCTTAATAATCACTTGGCTTATCTCTTTCTTGCTCTCATCTGGATGTTGGCAATAGCAGGGATTGTATTTGAAGTCTTTGCTATCGACTGTTTTCCAAAGTTATCGACCTATCTTTATTTAGCATTAGGATGGCTGTGCCTATTAATTATTTATCCCCTCTTTAAATCAATAGACCTTTGGGGAATAATTTATCTGGCTCTAGGTGGGATCGCCTATTCTCTTGGTACGATATTTTATTCTATGAAATCTAATCGCTGGATGCACGTTGTTTGGCACCTCTTTGTTATTTTAGGAGCAGGTTTAATGTTTTACTCAATTTTTCAATACCTATAAACTTCAATCAATAAAATCCATCTCTCATTCTAAAAAGAATAGGAGATGGATTTATTCTTATGTTCTCTCTACGGTTGCTGAAACAGCTTCAAATATAGCCGATCGAAATCCATTCGCTTCTAAACTTCTAACACCGGCAATGGTCGTACCCTTAGGACTGGTCACAGCGTCTTTTAATTGAGCAGGATGTTGATGACTTTCCAGGACCATCTGACCGGCACCAGCCACTGTTTTAGCCGCCATATCGATGGCTTGCTGACGGTTCAAGCCATAATAAACGCCGGCATCACTGATAGCTTCAATCAACTGGTAGATAAAGGCAGGACCTGATCCTGGAATAGCAGAAGCAACATCAAATAAGCTTTCTTCGATCAACTGAAGATGTCCCAAGGGTTGTAATAAGTTCTTAAATTCATTAATTACTTGGTCATTGAAATTTTCTTTCTGGTAACAATAAGAAACATAACCTTGTCCGATGGCAACAGGGGTATTAGGCATTATGCGGATAAGATGATGCCCTTGAGGAAGTAGCTTTTGAATACTACTTAATGACCTACCCACTACCATCGATATCCATAATTTAGAATCAAGTAATTCAATAGAATTAAGGGAGTCCAACAAGATATTTAAGTCTTTCGGTTTGACTCCGATAAAAAAGATTTGAGCAGAAGCTAAAAGTTTTTCAAGACTATTTACTGCTTCAACACTCTCACCACAGTCCTTAGCCAAGCTTTGACTTTTATAATTGTCTTTATCATATAAGTAAAAGGCTAAATTGGAAAAGTTAGTCGAAAGAGACTTTATAATCGCTGATCCCATATTGCCACAACCAATGCAGCCAATTGCTTTAAAAGTGGTAAAATCAGTCATTTATTTTCTCACCCACCACTCAAAACGATGAGGGTATTCATTATCTGCATCTGCAGGAACTTCAACCAGCTTATCCAAACGGAACTTTTCTTGATCAATATCTGCCATATAGGTATCTGCAGGAAACTCTCCTTCGATGACGGTACGCACAATCTTATCGACGTGGTCCATCAAAGTTTTGAAAACACCTGCTCCTCCAATAACCATTAATTCTTGATCTTTTGCTAGCTCTAAGACATCTTCTACACTATGTACCAAGTTCAGCTGTGCAATATCTTGACCATAATCTTCTTGACTGGTTAATACAACCGTCTTGCGACCTGGTAAAACTCTACGGTCCATTGATTCGAAAGTCGTTCTCCCCATCAACATAGTATGTCCCATGGTAACTTCTTTAAAAAAATTGAGGTCGTTAGGTAAATGCCATGGTAAGTCCTTTTGATAACCAATTGCGCCTTTTAAATCTTGGGCATAAACATATGTAATCATCATTTCTCCTCCTATTTACTAAACTGAGATAGCTGCTTTAATTGTTGGATGTGGATGGTAGTTTTCAATCTGAATCTGATTCAAATTCAATTGATCGATGGATTGAAAATCTGAAATGTTAAGCTGGGGAAGCGAACGTGGAGAACGCTCTAAAAGTGTCCGTGCTGCCTTTAAATGGGTTAAATACAAATGGGCATCCCCTAAAACATGAACAAATTCACCCGGCTGTAAATGAGTTTCTTTGGCGATTAAATGGGTTAATAAAGCATAAGAAGCAATATTAAAAGGAACGCCTAAGAACACATCTGCTGAGCGTTGATAAAGCTGACAGGATAAACGGCCTTTACTAACATAGAATTGAAAGAAGCAATGACAGGGTGGTAAGACCGCTTTATCAATAGCTGCAGGGTTCCATGCCGTTACGATATGCCTTCTAGAATCTGGATTATCTTTAAGAGATTCAATGACCTGCTGAATTTGATCAATGGTTTCACCATTCGCCTCCCAAGATCGCCATTGTTTGCCATAGATAGGACCTAAGTCACCATGCTTAGCCGCAAACTGATTGCTAGCTATAATATTAGCTTGAAAACTAGACATCTCCATCTGGTAGTTTTCTGCAAATTCTTTATCTTCTAGGATACGTCGACCAAAATCAGTCATGTCCACTCCTTTGTAGTCAGCTGATTGCGTATAGTTTTCAAAGGCCCATTCATCCCAAATATGATTGTTATGGATTAATAAATATTTAATATTGGTATCCCCCTTTAAAAACCACATTAATTCCGATTTAACTAGACCAAAAGGCACCCGTTTAGTAGTCAAAAGAGGAAAGTCTTTACTGAGATCAAATCGCATTTGATAACCGAAAGTTGATAGCGTACCAGTTCCTGTGCGATCGGACTTTTTGTCACCATGGTCTAGAATATGACTGATCAGTTCTTGATATTGTTTCATCCGTCTACCTCCTATTGGTCCAAATCACTTAAATAGTCATAGCGTTCATAAAGTTCTAGTAAGTTAGCTTCTAGAAACTCAATTTCAGTATGAAGATCCATTAGCTTACCAGCATCTTCTGAATGTTCTTCCATCAGTTTTTGCTTTTGCTCTATTTGGCTTTCTAACTCGACTATCCGTTCTTCAAGACCTTGCCATTCTTGTTTTTCATGATAGGTCATTCGCTTTTTTTTATTTAATTGAGACTTTTGAGCGTTTTCTTTGTTGGCTTGCTTACTTGGTTTTGCTTCATTCTCAATATGATTATCCTTAGTTTCTAAGTATTCTGAAAAGCTTCCCCAGTATAAGTCAAACTTCCCTTCTCCTTTTAAGACCAGTAATTGATCGACTGTCTTATCTAAAAAATAACGATCATGAGAAACAATAATCACTACGCCTTCAAAAGATTCTATATAGTCTTCTAAAGTATTTAAAGTCTCAATATCTAAGTCATTGGTTGGCTCATCCAATAAAAGAACATTGGGTTCTTGGATTAAGAGGGTTAATAAGTAAAGTCTTCTTTTTTCTCCACCAGAAAGTGACTGTATCAGTGAACCATGACTCTCTTTGGGAAAATTGAAACGCTCTAACATTTGCGCAGCCGAAACTCTTGAACCGTCTGGACGTTTGAACTGATCCGCTACTTGGGTTAAATAGCTTAAGATACGCATAGCTTGTGGCAAATCTTCATCTAATTGACGATAATAAGCGATATTGACTGTTTGTCCTAACCGACATATACCCTTTTTAAGTGGATGCAAGCCTGCCAAGCAATTTAAGAAAGTTGATTTCCCCACTCCGTTAGGACCCACAACTCCCAAACGATCGCCCTTAACAAATGTCTTAGTTAGACCGTTAATGATAATCTTATCAGCAATTTCGACTGTAAGGTCTTCTAATTCAATAATTTGATTACCCATCCGCTGTTGTGAAAAATTAAAATCAATAGCATCTTGAGATTGGTCTCTTAGGCCGATCGAATCCTTCAATTGGTTAAAACGATCAATCCTAGCTTGTTGTTTGGTTGATCTGGCCTGAGCGCCTTGACGCATCCAGGCGAGTTCTTGTAAGTAGAGCCGATCTTGTTTTTGGGCTTGTTTGGCTTGCATTTCGATCAATTCAGCCTTTTTAGTTAAATAAGTCTGATAATTGCCTTCAAACTCAGTAATGCGTCCATATTGTAATTCAATAATTTTATTGACCGAGCGTTCTAAGAAGTAGCGATCATGAGTGACTAGTAATAAAGCACCTTTGTAAGAAGCTAAATATTTTTCCAACCATTGGATTGACTCTACGTCTAAATGATTGGTCGGCTCATCTAAAATTAAAAGATCCGGTTCAGCAATTAAGACTTGAGCGATCCCAATCCGTTTTTGCTGGCCCCCTGAACATTCTCCAACCCTTTTATTTAGATTATAGATTTTTAATTGGGTCAGAATAGACTTAGCCGATATCTCAACTTCCCAAGCAGATTTCAAGGTCATTTCATCTGATAATTTGGTGAATTGATCTTGTAAGAAATGATTGGTTGGGTCAGCCTCTAACTCCATGCGACATTTTTCATAAGTTAATAACAATTGAATATCCGCTGCTTTTGAATCATAAACCGTTTCTAGGATGGTTTTATCTGGATCTAAACGAGGGTTTTGCTCCAGATAGGCAATTTCGTATTGATTAGGGGCTTTAATTTGACCATTATCATAACTATCGATTCCTGCAATTACTCTTAAAAAAGAAGATTTTCCAGTTCCATTCGGTCCAATAAGCCCCACTCGATCACCTGTTCGGATTGAAAAATCGACTTGGTCGATCAATTGCTTCACACCATATGATTTTGATAGATTTTGTATACTTAGTTCTTTCATAGTCTCTACCCCTTTTTTACAATCAACTTATTATAGCATACAAGCAACTTATCTTGAAAAATATCAAAATCATTCAGCATTAGATAGACTAGTCTTTTTAGTAGGATAAGATATAATAATATTATCAAAATTTTAGGAGGTTATTATGAAAAATAGAGCTTGGAAATTACTTTTTACTTATATCCTTTTCTATCTTATCACCCCCGCTATTGCTCTTGCCTTAGGTGTGGCAGAAGAGTCGATACCATGGGTTTTACTAGTCAGTATGCTAATTATTTGCTTTGTTGCTTGGTACTTGTATGGAAAATATACAATGGATCAATGGCAGCGATTACTCCAGCAAACTAGTTGGAAGAGTCTTTTAGGTAAAACTATCCTTTGCTTCTTAATTATTGGCATTGTACGTATTATCCTACTTAGTCTAATTGAGCCTTATATAGACTTGGAGGGTATGGGGGCTAATCAACAAGCCATCCAGGATTTAATTGGGAACGTTCCTAGTTATTTCACTTTCTTTATGTTAGTTATTTTTGCTCCTTTTGTGGAAGAACTAATCTTTCGTCAAGCCATCATCGGTCCCTCAGTCCACAAAGGCAAATCGTTCAAATGGTCAATGACAATCTTATCGATTTTACTATTTACAGGAGCGCACATGGCTACTTTAGCAGATGCTGTCATCTATCTTCCGTTGACTTTAGGTCTCACTTATTTTTATTGGAAGTATCAAGCCAATGTAGCGGCATCCATGAGTTTTCATTTTATCAATAATTTGATTGCTTGGATTACGCTTACTTTTTTCACCTAGTTATAGTTTTAGCTAAGGTGCCCACTTGATAGGCTGATAGCCTTTTTCAATTAAAAAGGAATTGGTTTTCGAAAAAGGCTTGGATCCAAAAAAACCACGATAGGCTGCTAGGGGGCTCGGGTGACTGGACTTGATCACTCGATGCTTGGAACGATCTATCAACTTTTCAAGTGATTGTGCTTTTTTACCCCAGAGAATAAATATAAGAGAGTTTGGATGATGATTAAGGCATTGAATGATTTGGTTGGTGACGAATTCCCATCCGATTCCTTGGTGAGAGTTCGCTTCACCTGCTCTGACGGTTAACACGCGATTTAATAACAGCACTCCTTGTCTCGCCCAGTCTGACAGGTCTGTTTCTTTTCGGATAGGGACTTTGAGATCATCTGATAATTCTTTAAAAATATTTTTCAAAGAAGGAGGCACTGACTGGCCCTCATTCACTGAAAAAGCCAAGCCGTTGGCTTGTTTAGGACCATGGTAAGGATCTTGTCCAATAATAACTACCTTAGTATCAAAATATGGACACAGCTCTAAAGCTTTAAAAACTTCTACTGCTGGTGGATATATGACAGCCTCTTCCTGGTTTAAATAATTGTTTAATTGATTCAGGACAAGCGATTGTTCTACCTTGTCTAAACAAGCTGTCCAATCGGCTGCGTTTTCTTTTAAATCAGCTAATTGATACATAAAAACACCTCTTTCTTTTATTATCATTGTAATTTAAAAGTATACAAGTAAAAAGCAGTTGATTTATCTTTTATAGACTAATGGTATAATTATAATAAGTATTTTATTAGGAGGTTCAAAATGAAGAGTAAGACAGAATTAAGAAAAGAAATTTTTGCAAAAAGAGCCCAGCTTTCAAGTGAATATCGTCGCTTTGCCGAAGAAAAAATTTATCAACAGCTTTTCCAACTGGATGAATATAAAAAAGCAAAAAAGATGATGGTTTATTATTCTACTGATGAAGAAATGAACACTCATCCCATCATTCAAAGAGCATGGAAAGACGGAAAAACAGTGGGTATTCCTCGAGTTTTCCCTGGTCGTGTCATGGAAGCCTTAGTATATAAAGAAAATTCTCCTCTAGAAAGATCCGCTTTTGGAATCTTAGAGCCAGAAAAAATCAGTCAAAGACTTGAACCAGAAGACATCGACCTTATCATTATGCCATGCGTAACTTGCAATAACCGTGGCGAGCGCCTTGGTTATGGCGGAGGCTACTATGATCGTTACTTACTTAGAGCTAAAAATGCCTATTTAGTTCTACCTTATTATGCCCAATTACAATACGATGACATTCCTACAGAAGACCATGACAAACAAGTTGATATGGTGATGACTGAAGAAGGCACTTACCTTATCGATTAAAATGAAATAGATTGCATATTTTAAGATTTAAAGCTATCATAAGCATAGTAAACGTAAAGGAGTAATGGAATGAATTCACAACAATTTGAACAAATTAAAAACGGCAAAGGTTTTATCGCTGCGCTTGATCAATCTGGTGGATCCACACCAAAAGCTTTAAAGGCATACGGAGTAAACGAGGACCAATATTCAAATGAAGATGAAATGTTTGATAAAGTTCATGAAATGCGTAGACGTATCATGACTGCCCCTTCTTTTAGCAACGAAAAAATCTTAGGCGCTATTTTATTTGAACAAACAATCGATCGTGAAGTTGAAGGCAAAAAAACAGCTGACTATCTTTGGGAAGAGAAAAAAGTAGTTCCTTTCCTTAAAGTGGACTTAGGACTCATGGAAGAAGCAGATGGTGTTCAACTAATGAAACCTATTACCCTTCTTGATGAATTGTTAGAAAGAGCTAATGAGCGTCATATTTTTGGAACAAAAATGCGTTCTACTATTAATTCATATTCTGAAGTCGGAATCAAAGCAGTTGTTGATCAACAATTTGAAATTGCTAAACAAATTATTGCTGCAGGACTCGTTCCAATTATCGAACCTGAAGTAAATATTCATGCAGAAGATAAAGAAAAGATCGAAGCAAAATTAGCTGAAGAGATTCTGGCTCACTTAAACAAATTGGAAGAAAATGAATTAGTGATGCTCAAAATTACTATCCCTACTAAGCCTTCTACCTATGAAGAAATTGCCAACCATCCAAATATGGTAAGAGTCGTTGCTTTATCAGGTGGATATCCTACCGAGGAAGCTAATGCCCGCTTGAAGAAAACACCTAACTGCATCGCTTCATTCTCCCGTGCTCTTTCACAAGATTTAAGAGCCAGTCAAAGTGATGAAGAGTTCAATCAAACTATTAAAGAAGCCATCGATGGTATTTACGATGCTTCAGTTAACAAAGCTTAAATATTAGGTTTATACATAAAAAGCTAACCTCAAATGAGGTCAGCTTTTTATTTGGCTATTATTTATTCTGCTTCCATGAACTGTTCTTCATTTAATGCTACTTGAACTCGCTCTTGATTACCCATGGCTAATTTCACCTTAGCTTCAGATAAGCCTTGGATAAAAGCTTTATAGTATCTAGCTTGAACGACTAACATGTCATCAACACTCTTGGACCATATCCTTATTTTATAAATCAAACGTCCTTGTGAGTCACGAAAGACTCCTAAAAATTCTGGAGCACGTAAAATCAACTGATCATCTTGTGGCACTTTTAAATAAATTTCTTGAAGCCGAGCTTCAAGCTGATCTATATTTTGTTCAGGATAAATGAACAAATCAATATCCACACGGATACTATTGAGTGAGAGATTGGACATTTGAGTAATACTGCCGTTGGGAATGAAATGATGAATTCCATTGTAATCACGGACGACCGTATTTCTTAAACCAATGGAATAAACGGTTCCACTGTAGCCATTAATATCTACCGCATCCCCAACATCAAATTGGTGTTCCAAGAGAATGAAGAAACCATTAACAACATCTGAGACTAAATCTTTAGCACCCAAACCAATGGCTAAACTGACAATTCCAGCCCCAGCTACTAAAGTACCAACTGGAACACCCATGATACTTAAGACCGTGTAGGCTAAAAAGAAATAAAAAAGATATTGAACCAAGTTAGTCAATAAACGACTAATTGTATGATTGCGTGCTTTTTTAGCAAAGCGAATACGTGAAGACCTTTTACCCAGAAAGTAACTCTCAATCATTTTAATTAAAACTTTTTTTAAAGTGTAAAGTAGAATGACTGAGAAAATGATTTTAAATAAGCTAATCAAAATATCTTGTGATAGCTGAATAATATCAATTTCCGTTCGGAATTGTGTGACGATATCTGAAATAAAGTCCATAGCCAACCTCCTAATTTATATCCTTAAAATGAAAGTCGATTGAAAACCGATATTTTCATTCTAAAGGAATGCTATGGCTTAAGCAAGTTGACCCCTATGTCTTTACGGTAATAAATTTGATCGAGTGCTTGTTTTGATAGATACTCATAAATTTTGTCTTGTGCTAATTGCTTTGTGTCAGCTAAACAAGTAACCATGGCAATTCTTCCCCCGCTAGAAACAAGTGGCCGGTAAGAAGAAATCCCTGCATAGTAGATTTTCATAGTCTCATCCATAGAAGAATTTAATGAAAACTCAATCCCACGTGTAGGATTTTGTGGGTAACCTTCAGCAGCTAAGATAACTCCCATGCATGCTTTTTCTTCCCTCCACTCCACTTGGGTCTCACGACCATGCAGCAAGTCATTGATCAATTCTGCAAAATCTGTTTTCAATAAAGGCAAGACGACCTGGGTTTCTGGATCACCGAAACGTGCGTTAAACTCAATCACTTTTGGTCCTTCAGCTGTGTTCATTAGCCCTGTGTATAAAACACCATTAAAAGGAGTCCCCTCTTTATCCATAGCCACTAAAGTAGGCTCTACAATCGTTCGAAGGGTTTCTTGATATAGTTCTTCTGAGATATCTTCAACGGGGGCAAATGCTCCCATACCGCCTGTATTAGGCCCCAGATTACCATCTAATAAACGTTTATGATCTCTAGCTGGCAAAGAGTGGCAAACTTTACCTTTATAAACCATTGAAAAGATTGAAAACTCTGGTCCAAGCAAACATTCTTCAATTACGATTCTTTGCTTTGCTGGATCTTTTTCAAAAGCTAATTTAATCGCATTCTCTGCCTCTTCTTTACTTAAAGCAACGGTAACTCCTTTACCTGCAGCTGGCCCATCGACTTTAACTACAATCGGAGTCGACTGGTTATTCAAATAAGCGAGTGCAGCCTCTTGCTCAGTAAAACTAGCATACTGGGCAGTTGGAATCTTATATTTTTGCATTAATTTTTTGGCAAACAATTTAGAACCTTCGATTTGAGCAGCAGCTTTACTTGGCCCAAAAGCAATTTGACCTGCTTGGGTAAAATGGTCAACAATTCCTTCAAATAAAGGACCTTCCGGACCTACAAAAGTCCAATCAATTTGTTCTTGTTTGGCAAAATTGATTAAGTCTTCAAAAGCATTCTCAGCGATGTCTACACAATTTATGCCATCTACTTTCATACCTGGATTGCCAGGAGCACAAAAAACCGATTCGACTAGGGGACTTTTTAACAAATGATAGGCAATCGCATGTTCGCGCCCTCCACTACCAATAACTAATAATTTCATGATTACCTCTTTCTCTTAATGACGGAAATGACGGACTTTGGTCGCTAACATAGCAATACCGTATTCATCGGCTTTGGCAATTACTTCCTTATCACCAATGGAACCACCTGGTTGCACAATTGCCTGAACACCATATTGATGGGCTAACTCAATTGTATCTGTCATTGGTATAAAGGCATCTGAAGCTAATACCATCTTAGAAAAGTCGGCACCTAATTCTTTAGCATGATCCAAAGCAATTTTAGCAGCTCCTACACGGTTAGTCTGACCTGCACCTACACCATAAGTCTGCTGACCATCAGCCACAACAATGGCATTTGATTTAACATGCTTAACCACTCTCCAGGCAAATGATAAAGCCGCTCTTTTTTCATTAGAAGTTGAAACTGTCCCCATTTGCTGCCATTGTTCAGAATCTTCTACTAAACTATCAGCTTCTTGAACTAAAAGTCCTCCACTTATCGAAGTTATTTCTTCAGCATCCATTGAAAGGTCATCCATGTCTAATTGAAGTACACGCACATTCACTTTTTGCTTGAGGATTTCTAAAGCTCCCTCTTCAAAAGAAGGCGCAATAATAACATCAAGAAACATGGAATGAAGCGTTTCAGCTAATTTAATTGTTAAGGTTCGATTCACAACCACAATGCCTCCAAAAATAGAAATTGGATCTGCTTGACGGCATCGATTAAAAGCTATCTCTATTGTTTCAGCAACCGCTATACCACAAGGATTCATGTGTTTAACTGCCACTGCACATGCTTGATCTGGAAATTCGCGGATCATTTTGATAGCGGCATCTGCATCGCGTAGATTATTATAAGATAAAGGCTTACCATTTAAAACTTTGGCATGAGTAATAGCATAAGAAGATGTGATTGGTTTTTGGTAGACAGCTGCTTTTTGATGAGCATTCTCACCATATCTTAAATCATACATCCGATCATAAGTTAAGGTAAGTGATTCAACTGGTGCAATTTGACCTTCTTCTTCCACTTCAGCAATTTGATTAGCCAAATAACTGGCAATCAAAGCATCATAAGCTGCCGTGTGAGCAAACACTTTTTGAGCCAATTGTTGACGAGTAACAGCCTTAGTCTGACCTTGACTTTCTAATTCTTCAATGACAACAGCATAGTCTCTTGGATCTACAACAACGGTGACAGATTGATAATTTTTAGCTGCAGAACGGATCATACTCGGTCCTCCAATATCAATCTGTTCAATTGCTTCTGCTAAAGTCACTTCTGCTTTTTTAATTGTTTGCTTAAATGGATAAAGATTAACAATAACAAAATCGATGTACTCAATTTCGTGATTCTTAACCGCTAGTTGATGGTCTTTATTATCTCTTAAAGCCAGTAAAGCTCCGTGAATTTTTGGATGCAAGGTCTTCACTCTGCCATCCATCATTTCAGGAAAATTAGTCACTTCCTCAACAGCCGTTGTCTTAAGTCCAGCTTCATCAAGAAAACGTTTGGTCCCTCCTGTTGAGATAATCTCAACTCCTTGAGCAATTAAGGCTTTCGCCATTGGTAGCAGACCTGTTTTATCCGAAACACTTATTAATGCACGTGACAATTTACTCCACTCCTTTAAGAAATTCTTTTACAACTTGAGGATATAATTGATGTTCTACTTGATGGATTTTTTCCTCAAGATCCACTAATTTTTCGCCTTCTTCAATCAAAACTTTCTTCTGACCTAAAATTCTGCCTGTATCGATTCCTTGGTCCACTAAATGAACAGTCACTCCTGTTTCTTTAACCCCAGCTCGGTAGGCATCAGCGATGCCGTGCCGACCAGGAAAAGCAGGAAGCAGTGAAGGATGAATATTGAGTATTCGATCAGGATAAGCTTCTAATAAAGGTGGACCAATGACACGCATGTAACCTGCTAATAGAATGTAATCAATCTGATAATCCTGCATCTGTATTAATAGAAAATTTTCATAGTCTTCTCGAGTATTAAAGTCTTTTGGACTGGCCACTAAAGTAGTTATGCCCAATTTGTTTGCTCTTTCCAATGCATAAGCTTGATGATAGTCTGAAAATAATAAGACAAATTCAATGTCAGGTCGATCCTGGCATGATTCCACTAAAGCCTGAAAATTAGAACCTGACCCTGATGCAAATACTGCAACTTTCATCCTTCCCCTCCTTACTAGTTGAAAATAACTTCTTTATCTCTTTTCTCAACCACTTGACCAATTTCATAGGCGTTTTCTCCAAGTTGGTCTAATCTTTGTTTTACTTCCACTACTTTTTCAACATCTACTGCTAGGACCATACCAATCCCCATGTTAAAAATTTCATACATTTCTAAGGATTCAATTTTTCCTAAAGCTTGCATTTGATTAAAGATTGGTAACACTGGCCAAGAGCCTAAATTAATCTCACAAGCTAAATCCTCTTGCATCATCCGTGGTAAGTTTTCGACAAACCCTCCACCTGTAATATGGGCTATTCCGTTAATTAAACCGGCCTTAACCAATGGCATGACCGTTTTGACATAGATTTTTGTTGGAACTAATAAAGCTTCAGCTAAGCTTTGGTCAGCGCCTTCTAAAACTGGCTCCGATAATTGATAATCATGTTGATTGAAGAAGATGTCACGGACTAAAGAGAAACCATTGGAATGAATGCCTGATGAAGCTAAACCAATTAGAACATCTCCTGCCTTGACCTGATTACCCGTAAGCAATTCTTTTTTCTCGGCTATTCCGACAGTAAATCCTGCCACATCAAAATCTTTCTCATCATACATACCAGGCATTTCAGCTGTTTCTCCACCCACTAAAGCGGCTCCTGCTTGAACACAACCTTCAGCAACCCCTGCTACTATTTGCTCGACTACTTGCGGATCATTTTTACCCACCGCAATGTAGTCAAGGAAAAATAAAGGTTCTGCACCCTGAGCCACCACATCGTTGACGCACATGGCTACACAATCGATACCAATTGTATCGTATTTTCCTGCTTGAATAGCGACCATTAATTTGGTACCGACCCCGTCTGTTCCACTTACTAAAACCGGTTCTTGATATGAAAATTTTGAAAGATCAAACGCTCCACCAAAGCCACCTAAATGAGTTAACACTTCAGGACGTATGGTTCTTTCGACATGCTTTTTCATTCTTTTAACCGCTTCATATCCAGCGTGCACGTCTACTCCTGCACGACTATAAGCATTTTCCTTCGTCAACTTATTTCCTCCTAATCATTAATCTTCAACAATGCGTTCTAATTCTGCAAGATATTCTTTTTCAAAATCATGTAGAGCTGTCGGATAATCTCCATTAAAGTATGCCATACATAATCCTTTATAAGGAGCATCTGATTGAAGGTCAATAGCCGAAACTAAACCCTCTTCACTGAGATAGGCTAATGAATCAGCATCGATAATCTTTTCAATTTCTTTTAGTGTATGGTTGGCCGCAATTAAATCGCGCGTATTCGAAATATCAATACCGTAAAAACAAGGATGTTTAAGTGCGGGTGACGCAATGCGTACATGAACTTCCTTAGCACCTGCGGCTTTTAATAAGCCAACAATTCTTTTAGACGTTGTCCCTCGAACGATGGAATCATCTACCATCACAATACGTTTTCCTTCGACAACTTTGCGGACTGCTGAAAGCTTCATCCTTACACCCCGCTCTCTTAGTTCTTGGGTTGGTTGGATAAAAGTTCGTGCAATATACTGGTTCTTAATAAGACCCATTTCATAAGGAATACCAGCTTCCTCTGCATAACCTGAGGCAGCCGAAAGTGATGAATTGGGAACACCAATTACAATATCAGCTTCGACCGGCTGTTCTTGGGCTAGTTTTTTTCCTGAATTCTTGCGAGCTGTATGTACGTTGATACCATGTATGTTCGAATCCGGTCGAGCAAAATAGATAAACTCCATCGAGCAAATAGCTTGTTGACGGCTTTCTGTATAATATTCTTTTTGGATACCTTCATTATTAATGGAAACCACTTGACCTGGTTCCACATCAAATAGATAAGAAGCACCAATTTGGTCTAAAGCGCACGACTCAGAAGCCATTACATACCCACCATTAGGCATTCTTCCTACAATCAACGGTCTAAACCCATTGGGATCACACACTCCAATTAATTCTTCTTCAGTAAGGAACAGATAAGTAAAGCCTCCTACCACTTGCTTTAAAGATTCTTTTAACTTTTCAATGAAGCTTTCTTTTTGAGAGCGACGAATCAAATGCATAATTACTTCACTATCAGAAGTGGTATTAAAAATAGAGCCTTTTTTCTCAAGTTCCACTTTTAAAGTGTGAGCATTGACTAAGTTTCCGTTATGAGCCATGGCAACCGGTCCATCATTGAAATGAAAGACAAGGGGTTGGATATTATTAATATCATTAAGACCGGCAGTTGCATAACGTACATGACCTAAGGCAGCATCTCCAGGTAATTCTTCTAATTTTTGACGGCGATTAAAAACTTGATTCACTAAACCAAAGTCACGATGAGCTAGCATTTCATCGCCATTAAGGACAGCAATTCCCGCCCCTTCTTGACCACGATGTTGAAGGGCATGTAGACCATAGTAAGCATCAAATGCGGCATCTTTTTGATTCCATAAACCTATTAGACCACATTCTTCATAGGGTAAATCGAATATATCATCGGTGATTTCAGTAGAGACGACTTCTTGGCCTCGGATTACTTCCCTCTTAAAAGACATGGTATAGCTTCCTCCCATAGTTGTTGCAAGTCTGAGCGTTTGGCATCAATAAATTGGTCTTTGGCTTGAATTCGAATTCGATCTTTATCGGTTACTTGACCGATTAAAGTGAATTGGTCTTTAAATTCAGCTTCAAACGCTGCTTTTTGATCAGCTCTTACAGAAACAATAAAGCGTGAACCGTTCTCTGCGAATAAATGACTAGCTGGTAGGTCCACTTTTACTTCTAGACCTAAGTCCGTATTAAATGCTGATTCCGCTAAAGCAACAGCTAATCCACCTTCAGAAAGGTCATGCGCAGAAGCAAGATATCCTTTTTGGATAGCCGCGGCAACAGTCTCCTGGTTGGCCTTTTCAGCTGCTAAATCATAGTCAAATAAAGGACCTTCGATCTTACCTAGCATCATTTTTTGTAATTCAGATCCATTAAAGGCATCTGTCGTATGACCAATCATGTAAATAGCATCTCCAGCTGCTTTAAAGAATTGAGTAGTTACTTTTTCGATATCTTTTATTAGTCCAACCATACCAATCATTGGAGAAGGATAGATTGCTTGACCATTTGTCTCATTATAAAGTGATACGTTACCAGAAATAACTGGTGTATCTAATTGACGGCAGGCTGCTGCAATACCATCAGCTGATTTATCTAATTCATAAAAGACTTCTGGCTTTTCTGGGCTTCCAAAGTTTAAACAGTCAGTAATTGCTAAAGGTTTTCCACCTGAAGCTACGATATTTCTAGCTGCTTCTGCTACAGCCATTTGGCTACCAATTTCCGGATTGAGATAGATGTAACGTGAATTATAATCAGCAGTCATAGCAATCGCTTTTTTAGTGCCACGAATTCTAACCACTGCTGCGTCTGAGCCTGGCCAGACTAAAGTAGAGGTTCGAACTTGCGAGTCGAAAGTATCGTAAGCTACTTTTTTAGAAGCGACTGTTGGCTGTTGTAAGATATCTTTTAATGTTTGGGTCGCATTATCAATTTGTGGTTGGAATTGTCCCTTATCTGCCCATTCACGAATACGCTCTGGTACTTGACCTTGATTGTTATACACCGGTCCATCTCCTAGCGAATTAACTGGTAAGTTGGCTACTTCTTTACCTTGATGCATCAAGCGGTATTGACCATCCCCAGTAACTTCACCAATCACTACAGCGTCTAGATCATATTCTTTAAAGACATTGATAATTTCTTCTTCCATACCACGCTTGACACATAAAAGCATCCGTTCTTGCGATTCAGAAAGCATCATTTCATAAGGAATCATGCCCGTTTCTCTTTGAGGAACTAGGTCAAGGTTTAAAGTTACACCTGTGCCAGCTTTTTCAGCCATTTCTGAAGACGAAGAAACTAAACCAGCCGCACCCATATCTTGAATACCCACTAAAGCTTCTTTATGGTTGTAGATAACTTCTAAACAGGCTTCCATCAGGAGTTTTTCCATAAATGGATCTCCTACTTGAATAGCTGAGCGTTCAGATTCCACTTCATCGTCAAATTCTACTGAAGCAAAAGTTGCTCCATGAATACCATCGCGCCCTGTCTTTGCTCCTACGTAAACAATAGAGTTTCCAATTCCTTGGGCTTGACCTACTTGCATATCTGCATGGTCAATTAGACCTACAGACATCGCATTTACTAAAGGGTTTCCTTTATAACAATCATCAAAAGCAATTTCACCGCCTACTGTTGGAATCCCGATTGAATTTCCATATCCAGCAATTCCGGCGACTACTTCTTCGAATAAATAGCGCATACGGTCATTATCTAACTCCCCAAATCGTAAGGAGTTCAATGATGCGATGGGACGAGCTCCCATAGAGAAGATATCTCTTAAGATACCGCCGACACCAGTTGCTGCTCCTTCATAAGGTTCAATAGCAGACGGGTGATTATGACTCTCAGCCTTAAAAACAACAGCTTGTTGGTCACCAATATCGACAATACCTGCCCCTTCACCGGGTCCTTGAAGAACTTGTGGACCATCTATTGGAAACTTCTTAAGTACTTGCTTAGAGTTTTTATAAGAACAGTGTTCAGACCACATCACGGCATAAAGGCCTGTTTCAGTAAAATTTGGTTGACGTCCTAAAATATCTTCTTTGATATGTAAGTATTCTTCATCCTTTAATCCCCAATCACGGTAAATTTTACTTGTTTCTACTTCTTGAGGAGAAAGTTCCTTTAATTTAGCCATGTTGCACCGCCTTTGTTTGATAGTGATTAATCATTGATTGAAAGACTCCAATACCATCTGTACCATTAATTATTTCTTCAACTGCCCGTTCTGGGTGTGGCATCATGGCCATCACATTGCCTTCTTTATTAGAAATCCCAGCAATATTTGCAATCGAGCCATTCGGGTTTTCTCCTGCATAACGGAAAAGAATTTGGTTGTTTTCTTCTAATAATTTAAGTTCATCTTCTGAAACGACATAATTCCCCTCACCATGAGCGATTGGAACGGTAATAATCTGTCCTTCTTCATAGGCATTTGTAAAGGCAGAACCTGCATTTACAACCTCTAGAGGCTGTTTTTTTGACACAAATTTTAAAGAAGTGTTACGAATCAAAGCACCTGGCAGAAGTCCTGCTTCTGTTAATATTTGAAACCCATTACAGATACCAATGACTAATTTGCCTTCATTAGCAAACGCTTTAACAGCTTGCATCACGTTAGAATGAGAAGCAATCGCACCACAGCGTAAATAATCACCAAATGAGAACCCGCCAGGTACTAGGACTGCATCAAAACCTTCTAAGGAATCAGCCTTATGACTAACATATTCTACTTCTTGCCCCATGACATCTTTGATAGCATGAAAGGCATCTAAATCACAGTTAGAGCCTGGGAATTGAATGACTGCAAACTTCATCCTATTCCACCTCCGTAATTGTGTAACGATAAGATTCCATTACCGGATTAGCTAAAATTTTATCACAGATTTCCTCAACTAAAGTCTCAATTTTTTCTTGTCCTTTTTCAATTTTTAATTCAAAGTATTTTCCTTGACGAATTTCTTTAACCTGGTTAACTCCCATACGATGAACAGAACCTTTAATTGCTTCACCTTGAGGGTCTAAAATTGATTCCTTATAAGTTACGAATACCTCTACTTTATACATAAGAACAACTCCTTAAATTTTAGATTTTTATGATTTATAAGACCAATTGTCAATCTTTTTTAATGTTTTTAAAATACTCTCAGGATTTTGAGCAAGCTGAGTGATGTGTCCCATCTTACGATCTTGACGCGCTTCCCCCTTACTATATAGATGGAGGTGCCAATCGGGATGATTTGGCCATTGGTCAATCACCATCTCTTGATCTTGTCCTAAAATATTTGTCATTACAACAGGAGATAATAGTTTATTTTGTGGAAGTGTCATACCGCAAATTGAGCGAATATGTAAATCAAATTGTGAATACTGACATGCTTCAATGGTATAGTGACCTGAATTATGTGGTCGAGGTGCCAATTCATTCACTAGAATTTTATTGTCGGCTAGAAACATTTCAATACAAATAATTCCAATTAAGTTCAGTTTATGGGCAATCGTTTTTGCCAGCTTAAAGGCTTGATTGGCCACTGCTTCACAAACACGAGCGGGTACAATCGACTGATGAAGAATATGATTATAGTGAATATTTTCAGACAAAGGAAAAATACGCGTTTGACCTTGTTTATTCCTTACGACCATATGGGATAACTCCATATCGAAAGGAACAAAAGCTTCTAATATACAAGGAGCTGAGTCAATAAGCTGTTTGGCTTCTTCTATATCGTCTTCGCTCTTTAACATGATTTGTCCTTTACCATCATAACCAAAGCGTCTTGTCTTCAAGACGGCTGGGTAATCTAATTGCTCAAGACCTTGCTTAAGTTCTTCATAACTACTAACTGGATAATAATCTGCAACGGGTACACCACTAGTTCTTAAAAACTCTTTTTCTGTTAAACGATCTTGAGTAAGTCTTAAAATTGAAGAACCTTGAGGAAGATATGCTCCCTCTTCTACAATTCTATTAAGCGACTCCAAAGAAATATTCTCAAATTCAAAAGTTAATACATCGACTTGATGGGCGAATTCAGCTAGACTTTTTTGATCATCGAAAGCTGCTTGACAATGAAAGTCAGCAACTTGAGAGGCTGAACAATTTTGTCCTGGATCAAAAATTCCTACGCGATATCCCATCCGCTTTGCAGATTGGGACAACATTTTGCCCAGTTGTCCGCCGCCGATAATGCCGATAGTAGAACCAGGTTTAATGTAATTATTCAAGTTCTTGCCCACTTTCTATGGACATTTGACGCATCTGTCGGTGATATTGCTCTAATTTCTGCACTAAAGAAGTATCTTGTAGACTTAAAATTCGGATAGCTAATAGGCCCGCATTTTTTGCCCCTGCCTTACCAATAGCTGTTGTTGCTACCGGAACACCACCTGGCATTTGAACAATGGATAGTAATGAGTCCAATCCATTTAAAGTAGAGCTCTTAATAGGCACACCGATAACCGGCAAGGTAGTTTGACTTGCAACCATTCCCGGTAGATGAGCAGCTCCCCCTGCACCTGCTATAATAACTTGTAGACCTCGCTTGTGAGCATCTTTAGCATAAGCAAACATTTCATCAGGCATACGATGTGCTGACACAACTTTCTTTTCAAATTCGATTCCAAATTCAGTTAGCATTTCTGTGGCTATTTTCATTGTAGGCCAGTCTGATTTTGACCCCATAATGACTCCAACCGATACCATTTCATCGCCTCCTCAAAAGCATAGTAGCACATTAAAAGTGCTTAATAAACCTCGATTCAAACAAACAAAGGCTTAATTATCTTAATGTTCGTGTTTGAATCAGAATTAAAAACTATGCTTAAGTATTTTAATGATGTGAACCTCAAAAGTTGGAGTTTGTATTTAAACGGTTAATTGAATGGTATA